>NZ_AKIX01000031.1:0-186268 GCF_000282075.1 Brevibacillus sp. BC25 | reverse complement strand
ATTTAATGATAGACTCATTAACGCTTTCGCTGTTCAGTTTTCAAAGAGCATTTTCACTAGCACTTCAAAAGTGCCGGACTCACAATATACCATGTATGATTGTTTTGAGTCAAGTAGTAAAAATCAAATTTTATCATAGTTTCAATTTTGCTTCGCCCTTTTTCAAAGGCGGATCACTAATATAACACGAGCTGTTCACGTTATCAAATGAAATAATTGGAAATAGCGTTTCAATCGTCATCTTCCAATGATGCTCGCCTAAAACGGATTTACAAAAACGATAGTTGACACCCGGTGACTACAAGTGTAATCTTTAAAACAAAATTAACGACTACAAATGTAGTTGACGGAGGTGTCTTACTTGGACGAGCAGCCGCGAATCTCGGATGCCGAGTGGGAGATTATGAAGGTCATCTGGGCAAAGTCACCCGCAACAGCAGCCGATGTCATCCACGACCTACGACACAACAAGACGTGGAAAGACAACACAATCAAAACCTTGCTCAGCCGCCTCTTGCAAAAGGGCATTCTCACCTATGAGCAGGTCAATCGAGTCTACTATTACTCTCCTGTGCTCACTGAGGAAGCATGCAAGCGCCAAGAGCGCCAATCCTTTTTGCAGCGCGTGTACGGCGGGGCCTTAAAGCCAATGCTGGTTCACTTTTTAAAAGAGGAAAAGCTCTCCTCTCAAGAGATTGACGAGCTGAAAAAAATCCTTTCCGAAAAGGAGAAATAAGCTGGTGGATTGGCAATGGCTCACACTCACCCTCAATCAAGCATTTACGTGGACACTGTATAACTCCATCGAGGCCAGTCTTCTTGTGCTCCTGATCTTGCTCTGCCAGCAGCTCGGCAAAAAGCTTTTCCCCATCCGCTGGCACCACGCTGTATGGTTCCTGCTTCTCTGGAAGCTCGCGGTTCCTTGGTCGATAGACAGCACGATCAGTTTGTATAACTTGCTGCCTACTTCGTCCTGGACATCCATACAGGAAGCGCACCCGCCTACGGAACCGATTGTTCTCACTACAGAGGCTTTGCAGCCGCATGATTCTGCCCTCCACCCAGATGCCTCACTAGCAAATGAAGCGAGCTTTTCCTGGATCAGCTTGCTTTCCCTCATCTGGATCGGCGGTGTCGCCATTTTCGCTCTCACCATGACTCGCAGTACATACCGATTGCTCTCTCAGCTAAAAAACGATGAGTTCGTACAGGATGAAGCCATTTTGCGCGTCTTTTCCCAATGCCAAAAACAGATGGGCATCACCAAATCCATTCCCCTGCTCATGAGCCATCAGATGACAAGCCCTGCCTTGATAGGAATCTGGCGACCGCAAATCTGGCTGCCGGCAAATCTTTTGGACAAGCTCAACGAGCACGAGCTGCGCCACATCTTTTTGCATGAGCTGGCGCATTGGAAAAGACGAGATATTCCTGTGAACAGCATCATGAGCGTGCTGCTGATCCTCAACTGGTTCAACCCGTTGTTATGGTACGCTGCTTCCCGTATGCGTCAGGATCAGGAAATGGCTTGTGATGCTTTGGCTTTGACTTATTTGCAGGAGACAGAGGTACCTCGCTATGGATACACCATGATCAAAATGCTCGAGCTGTATGCCTGTCCCAAACAGATTCGCTTCACAGCCGGGTTCTCCAGCTCCAAAAAACAGGTGAAAAGGAGAATAGAAATGATTCGTCACTTTCAAAAACGGGCGTATACGTGGACCCTATCTGGTATCTTGGTCGTCATGGCTTTAGGCATCTTTACTTTGACCGATGCAAACAAAGTGCTAGGGAACGAGCAGAGCTTCGTCGTCCCCGCAGAAGGAACAATTAAAAGCCCTATTGATCAAACAATAGGCTTGAGAATCTTAAACGACCTGAATACGCCAGTTCAGGCAGCAGCGTCCGGAAAGGTAGTCAAGGCTGAGTACGATACAAAAACAGGGAAAGGCAACCAGGTCATTCTGGAGCATGAAGGCGGGTATCAGACCGTTTACTCTCATTTAGAAAAGCTAGAAGTCACCGCTGGCACTACTGTGACCCAAGGCCAGCTCATTGGTCTGTTGGGAAGTACGGGACGCAGCACGGGACCGCATCTTGCTTTCCAGGTTCTCGAAAATGGTATACCCGTTGATCCGATGAAGCTGTTGGTAGACATAGAAGCTAAAGAATAAAGACAAAAGGCCACAGAAAAAATATCTGTGGCCTAACTTGTTACGCTTATTGATTCGTAGACAAATCTTGTTTGTTACCTGAAAGCACCTTGTACAGGATAAGTGCAGTCACCAAAGCAATACAACCGTTCAAATAAAAAGAGGTCGCCGCGCCAAACTCTTGCCATATCCAACCGGTAAGAAGGGATGCGGGCAACAAACCAATTCCTGTAACCATCGAGTACATGCCCAGTGATGTTGCTTTCAAATCTTTCGGTGCGGAGGACGCAACCAATGACTTTTCTATTCCCTTCGTCAACGCGATATAAAAACCATACATAATGAATAGCGACCATAAGCCTGTTAGCGAACTCACCATTCCGAATCCAATATATACGAATCCATATAAGATATAGCCAACGGTTAGAATGACTTTGTGTCCGAACCGATCGGAAATGGCACCGGATGTATAGGAAAACAGCGAAGCAACCAAATGAAGGACTAAATACAGCAACAATACACTCGTAGCAGAAAGCCCGAGATCAGTTGCTCGCAGCAATAAAAATGAATTGGACGAATTGGCAACTGTAAACAGCATAATGATCAGAAGCAATTGCTTGGTCTCACGATTTAACTTCTTCCAGCTCGGTTTTGCTTTCGGTTCACGCGAAATCACCTTCGTATTTTCCCGCTTCTCCTTGACGGCAAAGAGCAGGCAGAAGCCAATGCCGACCGGAATCATTGAATACAAGAAAACACTGTGGAAATCTTTATTTCCATCCATCGTTAATAGGAGATATGCGATGCCGATTCCAATCGCCGCCCCGAGCATATCCATCATTTGATGCAAGCCAAATGAGCGTCCTTGCTTTCGTTTTCCTCCTGCTTCCGAGATGATCGCATCGCGCGGAGCCGTTCGTATTCCCTTACCCGTACGATCAATCAGCTTCCAGACAAAAACACCTACCCATGAACTGGCCATTACGAGGAATATCCTGCCGATCCCGGATAGTCCGTACCCCAGTATGGCTAACGATTTTCGTTTCTTGGAACGATCGGAAACATAACCTGAAACGAACTTAAGCAGACTGGTCAGAGCCTCAGAAACCCCATCGATAATCCCGATAATCATAGGACCCGAGGAGGCAAGAAAGATCGGAATTAACGGGGTAACCATGTATGTACCCATGTCTGTGAAAAAACTGACGAAACTAAGCAGCCATACATTATTCATGCTTTGTTACAACCCAAAGTGCTGTCTCGCCAGCTCTTTGAATCTCGCATTGTCTATTTCCTCTTTCGTAACGACTCCATCCACCCATTGCGTAAAGGACGTATTCGTCAAAGTAACATTGCCTCTCTCTGTAAGCTGCGTAAGCAACGGGCTTTTGTTGAAGGGAGACTGTTCATGCTCAGCGATAATCGTCTGAATCTCGTTTAATTCCGCTTCATCCGTCACCAGCTTCTGTGAATCAAACGTATAGCCGATCCGCCAGTCCGTATCCTTGTGCCGCAGCTTCATTTCGAGTACATAATCGCCATACTCCGTTTGCTCTTTCTTGATCCGAAACTCACCATTACGTGAAGAGGCGGTCTCTCCGGTTAACGGAACAGGCTTCAACGGCAGATTCGAACCAAAACCCGTATCGAGCAAATACGTTTGCCCCTCATATGTAAGCAAAATCGTGGCATGTGTTCGACCAATCGTGTAATACTCGCCAACGTTATGCTTGTAAACAACTCCGCGAATCAGATGGGCGTCAAAGCCATTTTCCACCAAGAAGAAATACAGCATCATATTGAGTTCGTAGCAAAGACCGCCTTCGTTTCTGACCAGTATCTTCTCCACAACGGACTGTCTGGAGATTACGCTCGTTCGCTCTTCCACAATGCATAGGTTTTCAAAAGGAATCGCCAATGCTGTCAGATCAAGGAGGCGATCCAATGTATCGAAGGTAATCGTTTCATTTTCTGGCATGCCGATTCTTTTCCGAAATAAGGCATTCAGTTCACTCATGCTTCTTCCCCCCACATCGTTTCTCCCACAAGTTTACACCAAGCTCCTGCCTGAATTCCTTAAATACCGAGCAGCTTTAGCTTACGATACAAGGTGCGTAGCCCGATCCCGAGTTCTTCTGCTACCCGCTGCTTTCCTTTCAAATCACTGCCGTGCTTTTGCAGTGAAGCGCGAATGGCGTCCGCTTGTGCATCGGCGACCCTCGCTTTTATAGCTGGACCTGAATGTGAAGGAGCCACTGGAGGACGAGCGCGAAGGCGCGGAGGCAAGCTGTCCGCAGTCAGAACCGTGTCTTGCTCCATGTTCATGGCGTACTCGATGGCGTTTTCCAGCTCCCGTACATTGCCCGGCCAGTGATAGTGCGTGAGCAGGTTGATCGCCTCCCGCGCTATTCCGAAGTAGGTGCGTCCTGCTTGCTCTCCGTACTTCTCCATAAATGAAACGGCCAAGAGCTCAATGTCTTCCTTGCGCTCTGCGAGAGACGGGACATGCATTGGAATGACGTTCAACCGATAGTACAAATCGGCACGAAACGCTTTTTTCTCCACGAGCTCCTCCAGGTTCTGGTTCGTCGCCGCGATGATTCGTACATGGATGGGAAACGACCGCGTGCCGCCGATGCGTTCCACGACCTTTTCCTGCAAGACGCGCAGCAGCTTTGCCTGCAACGAGATTGGCATATCGCCGATTTCATCCAGAAAAAGCGTTCCTCCCTCTGCCATTTCGAACCGTCCTGGCTTTCCTCCCTTTTTGGCTCCAGTAAACGCGCCGTCCTCGTAACCGAACAATTCGCTTTCGAACAGATTTTCCGGAATGCTGGCACAATTGATCGCGACAAACGGGTAGTAAGCGCGCGTGCTTGCCTCATGAATCGCTTTTGCCAGATGTCCTTTGCCTGTCCCTGTTTCGCCGGTAATCAGTACCGTAGAGCTGCTGTTACCGATTTTCATCGCCATTTCTTTGACCTGCTTGATGGCTAGGCTGTTTCCCACGATTTGAGCAAGGCTATCCGCTTTGCCAGACGAACGGCTCCCTTCATGATCCATCAAACGCGGAACGGTTAGCGATCCCCTCTGCACGCGAAGCACGCCGCCAATGAGCTGATTGTTGACGATGATCGGCGTAGCCTCAGTCGGAGCATCCAGCTTGTCAACGAGACAATTGGCGATCGGCAAAGAATGCGCGGCCATCCCGGATAATGACGGCAGCAGCATCCGTGATACCTCCGCTGGCAGCAGCTCATGCTGAGACAGCAGTCTACGCGCGCTGGCGTTCGTGTGAATGACATTGCCACTTCGGTCAAATGTGAAATACGCATCGGCAACGGTATCCAGTGCTCCCTCCAACAGCCGCATGGAGTCATCAGACGATTCGATCTGTCTCGTCGCATGGGACTGTACAATCGCCGTAATCATCTCGCTGACTTCTGTCAGGATTTGCTGGTATCTCTCTGTATGCTTGGATAGACGATTTTGACCTTCCTTCGTAAAGGATGTGAGGGAAACGACCCCGATTGCATGATTGGCTACCTTAATAGAAGAGAGCAGCTCGACTTTGGCGGGGCAGCTGTCGAGAAAACGGCATCCTTTGCACATTTCCATGGAGCCAGGTTTATCTACCACATACTGTCCTTTTGCCAACACGAATTCAATCGAGGGCACATGCACATTTTCGCCTTTTTGTTTCAAGTAGCGCTCTGTACTCACGACCAATAGGCCGCGCTCGTTAATCACCGCAGCATCCACGTTCAATATATCTGAAATGCTTGTAATGACCTTTTCGATGGCTGGTTTGCACAGATCCAACGAAACCATGGATATCCTCCCTGCTTATTGTCCTTGCTCTCTATTTTATGAAATATTTAGATAGTTCACAAACATTTTACCACTGATGTTTGCCATCAATGACAACTCATTGCCACTTTTGTCACCGCCATGACGGTACGAAACACAGTCGAAACCTCGTAAAATCAGCTTTTTTTTGCGACCTAACAAGGAACATGTCACCCAGCGGGGTTCACTCCGCACTTGGCACAGTGATTGCAATATAAACTTTTCAACTAGGGGGAGTGATCAACCATGGTAAACACGAACGAGGTATTCAATTTGCAAGGAAAGGTAGCCTTGGTGACAGGTGCTGCTTCCGGTATCGGACTTGCAACAGCGAAACGACTGGCCCAATTCGGAGTAAACGTCATGCTGCTTGATATCAACGAGGAGCTCGGGGAAAAGGCGGCACAAGAAATCGTGGCGGAGGGTGGATCAGCCCGTTATTTTACATGCAATGTAGTTTCCCAACAGGATTGTCGTGAAGTAACGCAAGCGATCGAGGAAGCGTACGGTCGCATCGATATTTTATTCAACAACGCAGGCGTTATAAGAAGAAAGACGGTCGTCGAGCTGGAAGAGGATGATTGGGATCTGGTCGTCGACGTCTCCTTGAAGGGTGCTTACAACCTCTCCAAATTCGTCATTCCGGTCATGGAAAAAACAGGTGGAGGCAGCATCATTAACACTGGCTCTGGCTGGGGCATCAAGGGCGGTGACAAGGCGGCGGCCTACTGCGCGGCAAAAGCAGGCGTCGTCAACCTGACGCGGGCAATGGCGATTGACCACGGTCCGGAAAACATCCGTGTAAATTGCGTGTCACCCGGCGATACCGACACACCTCTGTTACGTGAAGAAGCGCGCCAGCTGGAAAAGGAAGAAGGAGCATTCCTCGTCTCCTCCGCCCAAGGGCGTCCGCTGGAGCGTCTCGGTTCTCCGCAAGATATTGCCAATGCTGTCCTGTTCTTTGCCAGCGATCTGTCATCCTGGGTGACGGGTTCCGTACTGGTCGTCGACGGCGGCGGTTTGGCTTAATTGATTGTTAACCCGACTGAATATTCCAACGAAGAGATGGAGGAACCATGAGATGAGCGTACAGCGTTATGCCCACCCGTATATTCCGAATTCTGCACCTGAAGTCAAAGAGAAAATGCTTAGCGAAATCGGCTTTTCCAGCATCGAGGATATCTATGAGGACATTCCCGAGGAGCTGCGCCTAAAAGAAAAAATGAACATCCCGAAAGCTTTGACCGAATACGAGCTGGAGCGCCACGTCAACCAGCTGATGAACAAAAACAAAACGACGAAAGAAAACATCAGCTTCCTCGGCGCAGGCTGCTGGCCGCATTTTGTTCCGGCTGTCTGTGATGAAATCAACTCCCGCGCGGAGTTTTTGACGGCGTATGCTGGTGAGCCTTACGAAGACAAGGGGCGCTTTCAGGCGTTGTTCGAGTACCAAAGCCTCGTAGCTGAGTTGGTCGATATGGATGTCGTGAACGTTCCAACCTTTGACTGGGCACAGGCTGCTTCTACTGCTCTGCGCATGGCAGCACGTATCACCAAACGCACAGAGCTCCTGGTCTCGAAAAATATCCATCCCGACAAGCTCTTGATCATCAAAAACTATACGTCTCCTGATCTTACTGTCACCTTGATCGATTTTGAGAACGAAACAGGCAGACTTGACCTGAATGATCTAAAAGCAAAGTTCAGTGTAGATACAGCAGCGGTTTACTTCGAAAACCCGACCTTCCTCGGCTCTGTGGAAGTAAACGGACAGATGATTGCGGACTTGGCTCATGCAGCCGGTGCCATTTGCGTAGTCGGCGTCGATCCCATCTCTCTCGGCGTGATGGAAGCTCCGGCGAATTACGGCGCGGACATCGTGTGCGGAGATTTGCAACCGCTTGGCGTACACATGCATTACGGCGGCGGGCAATCCGGCTTTATCGCTACGCATGACGATCCGACCTTCGTCATGGAATATCCGTCCCGCTTGTTCGGGATCGCACCGACAGAGGTCGAAGGCGAATACGGCTTCGGAGATGTCGCGTATGACCGCACCTCTTTTGCCAAACGTGAAAAAGGCAAGGAGTCCGTCGGAACACAAACAGCGCTATGGGGCATTACCGCAGGCGTGTACTTGGCGACGATGGGACCCGTGGGCATAGAAGAAGTCGGGCAAGGCATCATGCAGCGCTCCCAATACGCAGCCAAGCAGCTCTCTTCCATTCCCGGCGTCGAGGCCAAATTCGCCGCTCCTTTCTTCAAGGAGTTCGTGATCGACTTCTCGCAAACAGGCAAAACCGTCAAAGACATCAACGCAGCGCTTCTCGCCAAAGGAATTTTCGGCGGAGTTGATTTGACTGAACACTACCCGGAATTGGGTCAATGTGCGCTCTACTGCGTCACGGAGGTTCATACTCAGGAGGATATTGATACACTCGTTGCTGCCATAAAAAACATCGTGTAAAAGGAGGAAACCGACCATGAAGACATCCGAAGGAACAATCGACAAAATGAAGCGGATTCCGAGAGACCATAAGGTACGCCGCTTCCACCAAGCAAAGTGGGATGAGCCTGTCATTTTCGAGCTGAGCCAGCCCGGTGAGCGTGGCGTCGAGGTACCACCCGTCGAGCCACAAATCGTGGAGACCATTGGCGATGGCATCTCTCAGCTGCCGGACAGCCTGCGCCGAAAAAAACGGCCGAATCTTCCCGAGATCAGTCAGTACCGCGTGATCCGTCATTACTCACGCATTTCGCAGGAGGTTCTGGGGTCGGATTTCAACGTAGAGATTGGGCAAGGCACCTGCACGATGAAATACTCCCCGAAAATCAATGAACGCTTCGTGCGCTCGCCGAAAATGGCGGAGCTGCATCCGCTGCAAGACGAGTCCACTGTCCAAGGGATGCTGGAGATGACGTATCAGCTCGATTTGTACCTGCGCGAGATTTCGGGAATGGACAAATTCTCGTTCCAACCAGGCAGCGGTACACAGGCGTTGTTTACCCAAGCCTCTATCGTGCGCAAATATCACGAATCTCGCGGCGAAGGGGAGCAGCGCAACGAGTTTATTACCACCCATTTTTCCCACCCGTCCCAAGCCGCAACGGCAGCAGTCAAAGGCTTCAAAATCATTTATGTACCTGCTGACGAAAACGGCTACCCTGATCTGGAAGCGCTAAAGGGCCTCGTCTCGGAGCGAACAGCTGCCTTTGCCGTAGCGAACCCAGAGGATACAGGCATTTACAACTCCCGCATCAAGGAGTTCACAGATGTCGTCCACGCCGCAGGGGGGCTGTGCTGCTACGACCAAGCAAACGCCAACGGCTTGCTCGGCATTACCCGCGCGCTGGAAGCTGGCTTTGACATGTGCTTCTTCAACCTGCACAAAACCTTCTCCGTCCCACACGCTTGCGGCGGACCTGCAACAGGTGCCATCGGTGTCACTGCCGAGCTTGCGCCATTCCTGCCAGGACCGATCGTAGATTTCGACGGAGAGCGTTACTTCTATAAGCGTGATTTGAAAAACAGCATCGGGAAAGTCCGCAGCTTTTACGGCGTACCCCCTGCTGTCCTGCGCTCCTACGCTTGGGTCCGTGCACTTGGTGCTGACGGCCTGAAAGAAGTTGCCGAAATCGCTTGCCTCAACAACAACTATCTCTATCACAAAATCCTGCAAATCCGAGGTGCGAGCGCGCCCTATATACAAGGTCGACGCCTGGAGCAGGTTCGCTATAGCTGGCAACAGTTAAAAGAAGACACGGGCGTCACGACATACGATGTTCAGCGCCGGATGGTCGACTTTGCCCACCATTACTGGACCAGTCACCACCCGTACGTTGTGCCGGAGCCGTTTACACTGGAACCGACGGAGTCCTACTCCATGGCAGAGCTCGACGAATACGTTGCGGCACTGACCCATATTTCACAGGAAGCCTATGAGAATCCAGAGATCGTCAAAACAGCGCCGCACAATAGTACAGGTCACCGTGTCCTGGAGTCCGTGCTCGATGATCCTGATCAATGGTGCATCACATGGAGAGCTTATTTGAAAAAGACGGCACAAGGTTAAAAAGAAAGAAACGCCAGCACGGAATACGACAAGTGCTGGCGTTCTTTTCGTTGGGAAAGTTCTTTTAGAACTGATTCGGGAACTGCTTAATGATGCCTGCTGTCAGCACATCAGCGAATGAGATGATGTGGTCCTCACCTTGATCAAACGCAGCAATATCCGCTTCCCAGTCTTTTCTCAATCTCGCCTGGAGATTATCAGTGAGCAGCTTCAGATGCGTGTACATCATCTCTTTTAGTTCTTTCTCGTTCCAATTGGGGTTGGCACTACTCAAGAACTTGGCGATCTCATCCGCATTCCGGTGCCAGTCCTTATCCAGCTTTGCCACAGTTGCCTGATCGCCTTTTTTGGCTGCGTCAATGATTTTGCCGCCTATGGTAATATGAGCCGTCAGCAATTCGGTAAGCTTTTTACCTGCTTCCTCTCCGTAATACGGCTTGATTGCGTTCCCGATATCCACCTGGTTTTTCAAGAGTCGTGCCTGTACCGCGTCTTTGTCTTCCAGTCCTGCCAAGGCGCTTACCATATAGGTGTGGTCCCACAGCAAATGGTCGATCCAGAGCCTGCGCATATCACCCTGAAGCTTTACTTCTTTCGGCTTTATACATTCTGCCTGCTGTACATTTCCTTGTGATTCCTTGGCTGCTGCCATACCCGGCACACCAAGTAATGCCGCGCAAATCATCAACACAGTTACTTTCCTGAGCATTAGAGTCATCTATTCCTTCTCCTTTTTGATAAGTATTGAATCCCGCTGTTATTTTGAGCAAATTTGGCTTTTTCATGCGTCCAACACATCAGCCCTGCAAATTGACACTTGTCGGAAGCATCCTTATAGTTGTCTTATCAACAGTTGCCCTGACTGCCTAACCTAGGAGGTTTCGCAATGAAATTGGATGAGTATATCGGCGTCATCGTTAAACGAACGGATTTAAAACTGAACAACTATTATCAAAAAGTATGCAATCCGTATAACATCACTATCGATCAGTGGATGATTTTTGTCGTGTTATGGGAAGAAGAAGGTCTGACCCAGAACGAGTTGGCAGATCGCACCTACAAGGATAAAACGAATATCGCGCGGATGCTTTTTCTCCTGGAAGAAAGAGGTTTCATTCATCGCGAAACAGATAAAAAGGATCGCCGCTCCCTTCGTGTCTATCTGACGGAAAAAGGGCGACTTTTAAAAGACGAGGTCCTTCCACCTTCCATTGAAGCGTACGAGAAAACCATTGCTGGATTGACCGAAGAAGAAGTGAACCAATTTCGAAGAACACTCAATATCATTTATGAGAACGTGAAAAACTTGTAAAAACAAAACATATTGCAGGATGTCATTTTTTGTATATAATTAGTTGTTGTAGCAACAGTTTTTATAACAACTTTTAAGACGAAATATATACAAAAAAGGAGTGAAAATAATGAGCACAGAAGGGATTTGGAGCACGCATTACCGAGCGTTGACGATTGGTATTATTCTTGTGGTGACTGCTACAGCATTTGAAGGCTTGGCTGTCACGACAATCGCCCCCGGTCTTTCCCGAGAACTACAGGGTGAGGATCTTTATGGATGGGTATTCAGTGCTTATTTGTTGGCTCAGCTGATTGGTACCGTGGTCACAGGTCAATTTGTCGATAGAAAAGGGCCTGCCCAGCCTTTCATTGTTACTATCGTGCTCTTTGCTGTTGGCATTGTAGTGGCTGCAATTGCGCCAGATATGCTTACTTTACTGCTTGGGCGAGTGATGCAAGGATTCGGAGCCGGTGCTTTGATCAATTGCGTCTATACCATGATTACTTTGCGTTACCCCGATTCCCTTCGCCCTCAGATTCTTGCTGTCTTCTCCAGCGCTTATATTCTTCCTGGCCTGTTCGGACCGTATGTCGCCGGGATTATTGCTGAACAGATGTCGTGGAGATATGTCTTCTGGTTGATCCTTCCTTTCATCGCTCTATCGGCAATTTTAACCACCCCTTCTTTTCGAGGCTTACAGCCGCTAAAAGCAAGCGCGGCAAACAATCGTAGTCTTCTTCTGCCTTTTTTCTTGGCCCTAGGGACTGGTGCCTTGCTTTTCGGACTCGGCAAAATTCCCTCCATTTACGGTTTCCTGCTATCCGTCGCGGGTTTGCTCACCCTCAGTGTCCCATTATATAAGCTGATGCCTAAAGGAACGCTCGTCGCACGCTCAGGATTACCTGCTGTCATTGCGTCTCGGGGTCTTTTTGTCGCTGCCTATTACGGCACACAAACGTATCTTGTCCTTGGACTCACTTCGATTTTAGGATTAACTGCCGACAAAGCTGGTTTAGCTGTTGCCTCCGCAGCAATCAGTTGGTCGCTGGCAGCCAATGTACAAGCAAAGCTGGACAAGAAAGACCAAGGAACTGGTCGAAAAAAACGAATTATCACAGGCCTCGTTATTATGCTCATCGGAGTAGCTGGCACAGTACCCCTGACGTTGATTAAACAAGATCTTTTCGGTATCGTGGTCGCGATTTTTAGCCAGATCATTATGGGCTTTGGAATCGGTATGGCTCACCCGACAAGCGGTGCTATGGCGTTTTCTCTTGCAAAACCTGGTGAAGAAGGAAAAGTATCTGCTGAAATATCTATCGCTGATACGTTCACACCAGCGATTGTCATTGGGGTGGGAGGAGCCATCATATCTGTGATGACTGCCTTTGAGTTTTCACTTTCCGTTGGTATTACCGTTTCTCTGCTCCTTCAGACGTTCATCGTCATACTGGGGCTGGCATCTGCTGCCCGACTGGCAACACGTTCCGTACCTGTTCAAGAAAAAAGGACACCTTAAAAAGGTGTCCTCTCCCCAAACATCCCTATTCAGTCTCCTGCTTGTACAGATTTTGTAATTCTTCGAGATTTTTGTCTGTCTTGTGGAATCGTCTTTCCAGCCGATCCTGGACTAATCTGGGCAATTCATTTTTCAAGATGTGTACAATATAAAACAGAGTTCCGATAATGACGAACATGCTCAATATCAAGGTGATTTCTGGAGTAATGATAAAAAAGCACACACCGCCTATCAAAATCGTCAGTAGAATGTATCCAAACCATCTCCCCATGGTTCACTCCCCTTTACGATTCACAAACCAACCATATTTTACCAAACTATATAAGCACTTGTCCTTGAAAAAAAGTGCCCTCCAGTAGTGATATCTACGTGAGGACACCCTGCTAATTCCAATCGACTTCCGTGTAACCTTTACCCAATAATCTTGGTCTTCTTCGCATTCTCCATCGACTTTTCAATGATTCCACTCAACGGACGCTTCAACGCGAGCGCTACAAACAGGCTGATACCAATAAAGCCGAATAATACGAGTATATCCCGGATCACCGTTTCCCAGAGGATGCCGCCCACCCCTTCACGTAACAGGCTGATCGCATACGTGAAAGGCATGTATGGGTTCAGCGCTTGGAAAAACGGTGAAGTCATACTGATCGGGAACGTACCGCCCGAGCTGGAGAATTGGAACACCATGAAGATGATCGCTATTCCTTTGCCCACGTTGCCAAAAACGGACACCAGCGTGTACGTAATCGTGACAAAAACCAGGCTGACCAGCATACCGAATAACACAAACGGAGCTTTATCCGCTACATAGGCCCCCAGGATGTAAATATCACCGAGCGTGACGAACAACGCCTGAAACAGCCCAATTGTCACAAACGTCCCCAAGCGGCCCAGGTACAGCTGATACGGCTTGTACACTCCGCCCGGATTTTCCGCATTCGGCTTCAGCAAGGAAATTAACAAGGTCGCACCTACCCACAGAGACAACACACCGTAAAACGGTGACATGGCCGAACCATAATTCGGTATCGGGTAGAGGCGGTTTTCCTTGATCTGCACGGGACTTGCGAGGAATTCGCTCTCTTTTTTTATGTCGCCGCGCAATAGTTTGGCAAGGTCGGCGAAGTTGTTGTTCGCCTCGACTTCTCTCAGCTTGTCGGCTGCCTGCCCAATGGCACTCTCCAGCTTAGGCAGATCGTCGCGAACCAATGCAGCAACTCTGTGGACTCCTGCCTCCACCTCCGGGAGCTTGTAGCGCACAAAATCAGCCAGCTTGGTCAAATTCGCCTCCGCTTTAGGCAGATCGTTCTGGACGAATGCCGCTGCCTCGTCGAGCTTCTTCCCGATAGTAGGAAGATTTCCTTTCAAGAACGGAGCTGCTACGCGAATAGCATTTGCAAAAGCATCCGACTTGCTTCTGAGCGTTTGCGCGAGCTCATGGACCTGCGCCCGTATTTGCGGCATCTCCTGCTGGATTCGCTTCAATTCTGCCAATCCCAGCTCCAAGCCCGTTTTTGTCTCTTGGAGAATCGTTTCGATATCCGGGAGTTTTTCTTGGGCCTTATGCAGTAGATCAGCAGATTCTCCTGTGATCACCTTCAGCCTTTCAATGCCCTCGGATATTTTCGGAACGATTTCGCTATCGTATCTGGACAGGATGTCTCCCAATTCCGCGCTGGTGTTTTTCGAGAGCTGATTCAAGCTCTCCACCAAATCTTTCGCAGGCTGCTTGCCTTTTTCCAGCGCGCTTGCAATCGTACCGAGAATCTCGATTTGCCGGTTCATCCTGTTCTCAATCGTGCGCAGCCTCTCTGCGAAATGACTCAATGGCTGTCCAGGAATATAACTGTTTACTTTCTCTACAAGCGATGCGGTATGCCCCAAAACATTCACGGCTCTGGATAACCTGTCTTTCACGGCATTTACCTCACTCGCAGTAGGAAGGCGATCCGGATTGATTTGCAACAGTCTATCTGTGAGTTGTGTGAGCGCATCCGATGCTTGCTGGGCTAAGATAAGATTTTGCTTGATCAGCGGTGCAATCGTTTCAAAGGCACCGTCATGCTTCGTAAAAAAGTCATTGAGCTGATCAGTAACAGCCGCGCCCTTATCAGTCAGATCAGCGATACGCGGCAACGCATGTTGCGCAGCAGAAACGATCTCAATAGCCTGACTCGCTTTTTCTGTGGCCGTAGTCACTGCGTTTGCGACTTTATCAAAATTTTGATCCAGCTCTTCAATTCGTCCAACGGCTTGCTCAATCACCGGTAGCTTGTCTTCCATCGCAATAATGACCGAAGCCGCCTCATTGATCTTCGGCCAGTTTTGCTGAATTTTGAGCACGGCCTGCCCAGCTTGATTGATTTCGGGGATTCTTTTTTCCACTTCCAGAATGATCTGCGCTTTCTCGTGAATCTCGGGAAGTTTCTTTTCAATCTCCAACACCTTTTGCCCTGCGGCACGAATCTCAGGCAGGCTTTTTTCCAGTTGGAAAACGCCACTCTCGATTTTGCGGATGGTCGGCAATTGCTCTTCAATTTTAATGCCGATCTCTGTAAGCTTCGTCAGCAAGGCTTCACTGACGCTTTCCGTAAAACTCTCGTTGATCTGCTTGGCAATCGCTGAAACACCTGACGAGGTAATTTTGGGTGCGACGGCGTTCACTTTTTCATTGACCGTATAGATCACTTCGGGCTTGTTCAGGTTGCCATGGACAATTCCCGTGATTTTTGTGGAAAAGTCAGCCGGGATCAGGATACTGGCATAATAATCGCCCCGCTCCACGCCCCGCCTGGCCTCTTCTTTGTCCACAAAGGTCCACCCTAGTTTCTGGTTGTTATGCAAGCTCTTTACGAGCTCGTCTCCGATGTTGACCTTTTGATCGCCAACAGTGGCTCCCTGATCCTCGCTCGTCACCGCCACCTTGACCCCTTGTGTATTGGCGTAAGGGTCCCATACTGATTTGATGTTGATCCAATCGTATAAACAAGGAAGGAGAATGATGGCGATGATTAGAAAAATCCCAGTCGGAACCTTGAAAATGTTAATCCAGTCCGTTTTGTAAATCTTCCATATAGACCGCATGTATGTACCACCTAGTAAAAAAGAATGGATGAATCTTTACACTCACATGACAGTTTACCATGGAAGGAAATGATCGGGAATGAGTCTGCTACTAGTAGCATGAGCCGCTACACGCTAAATTATGATGAAAAAAGCCCAACCATCACTGGTCAGGCTCTTCCTAGTAAATCGGTAAAACTATTTTCTCACTTTCAGCGTGTACTCGCTTGTATGACCATCGTTTTCGGCAATAATCGTCACTGTGGTTTTGTCCGGCGTATCCTCATGGACGGTTACCACACCATCCTCGCTAATCTCGGCATATTCCGCTTCCACGACACTGTAAGTGGTTCCTGTGCTTTCCTTGGTCATATCGCGTCGGCTGCGATCCGTCATGGTAGCCGACACGCTCATTTGAACCGTACTGCCAGGCTTTACTGTACTCTTTTTGGCGGACAGATTGATACTCTTAACCTCTGCGATCGTGAACGTCACTTTGGTCGATTTTTCTCCGTTGCTCACCTTGATGGTAACTTTTTTGCCAGGTCGCGCATCCTCGGAAATCTCGATCAAGCCATTTTCATCCACGGTGACGCTGCTGTTGTCAGATTCATAGACGGTTCCGCTCTCTACATCAGTCAAATCCTGCTCGGTACGGTTCGAGAACCATCCGGTCACTTGGAGCTGGAGACTCTCACCCGGCAACAGGGATGCCCTACTTGGTGTAACGTTCACTCTTTGCAGACCTGTATTTGCTACCATGTAGATGCCCGGCTCCTCGATTTCGAAGCTTGCGCGGTCACCCGTTTTGATGACATCTACTGTTTTGCCTTTGGAGGTCTTGAGGACGTTCCATACTCGCTTCGATTCATCATAGTACTGAGCCGTCAAATATTTATCCTTGTGCTCGTACGGCAGAATCATGCGGACAGTCCTGCTGTCAAAGCTCTTCAATTCCTGATTGTCTGCTTCTAGGCGCACTTCGTACATATCGCTGGCATTGCCCGATTTCGAAGGCTTTTTGATGTCGTCCGGCTTCGAGAGCTCGACGTGGATATCCGCACCGTCATGCTCTTTGAGAAGCTCGCTGGACAGCCATACACCTGCGTCTTCCTTGTTCACCAGGGCCACATTGATTTGCTTTTGTGCCAATGCATCTACGATATCACCACTTAGTGTCATCGAAGATTTTTCTTCTTCCTTCGATTTTTTCGCTGCACGCACTTCATGACGAGTGCCGTCCATGCGAATCTCGATTGTCTTCTCCAAGTCAAATAGCGATGCTTGCTTGTCCAGTGCTGTCTCGATGGCCTCTACTGCTTGGGCAAAGCGTTCGAGTTGAGCGACTACCTTCTCCGTATTTTCGCTATCGTCTGCTTCGATCGTGCTGACTTGTGTCAAAAGCTCCGCGATCGGTTCTTTCAGCTTTTTCACCCATTTTTCAGAGAGATCGTCTTTATCCAGCTTGGCAATCGTCGTCTCTGCTACATGAGCCATGACTTTTACTGCTTGCTCCCATTGTTCCTGATCGTTTTTCTCGATCTCATCAACAACTGGCAAGAAAGCATCCTTCAACAGCGAGTAGGTCTGTTCTAACACTTGATCCTCATCGACGATATCCTCTTTCCACTTGGAAACCATCGCTGCCAAAACAGTATCCGTTGCATCGGAAACCAAAGCAAGATGCGTAGAATCACTGAGCTTGTCGTCCTTGATCAGCTTGGACAATTGCTTGATCGCATTCTCTGCTTGCTTCTCTACTACATCCTCATCTGTAGCGTTCTTAATCACCTCAGCAGCAGCGCGATTGGCTTGGCGCAACTGCTCATCTGGCGTGAGTACAGGCGGATCTACTGGTGGTGTGACTGGTGGTACTTCGGTAAACGCATCCTTCAGTGCTGTTTGGGCAAAGTCCTCAGACTCTGTGTCCTTTTGCTTGGAGAAAGCGAGAATTTTCGTAGCGCCATTCGGAATTGCCGTACCATTCGGCATCGCGTAGACGACCTTATCGCCTGTCTTGGCTACAGATGCAATCGCAGACTGCCCGGACAGTTTGCCTTCGTCGTTCCCCCAGTAAAGTACATACTCGTCAATGTTCGCTTCATTTGCCGCAGGAGTGATCGTAACATCCCCGCCAATCACACCCTTATTCGTGTCCGCATCGGTAAAGGATACCGCTTGTGGTGCTTGTGCCTGCGTCTCATCGATAATGGTAAAGGTGGCGCGGCCAAGCTCCAGATTGTCGTTATCTGTGCGATACTCTGCTTCCCCGACATAAACGGCATCGTATTTGCCAGGAGCCAAATTCAAATCCTTGAACGTAATCGTTCCATCCGGCTGCTTGACGCTTTTCGTTTTTTGCATCGCGATTGGTTTTACATTTTTTCCAAGCTTCGTTCCTACAGGGAAAATACCGATCCAGTCTTCTAGTACAGAGCTGGTATAAGCAACCTCAACGGCTTCTGTTGGCAGATATTTTTCTTTGACCATGTGAACGGTAGGATTGCTGATGGTCAAATCAGGGTCGGTAGCCGGGTCTACCACTGGTATTTTCTCGGAAAGATCGATTTCGAATTGCGCATTGGCGATCCATGTGTCGTTTTTAAAATCTCTACCTTTTACCTTGACTTTATCATCGTAAACTTCCACGAAAAAGCCTTGGCTTCCATCCTTGCCTGTATTGGCGTCTGTCCACAAATAAGAGGTAGCGCCCGCATTAAACATCGTGGCGTATTTGGCGTTGTACATCGTATCCTTTGCACCCAGCTCCCAGTGCGTATGTCCGCTGAACAGGAAGGCCCCTGGATGCTTGGACAAGATCGTTTTCAATTCCTTATCCTGTCTGACACCGTACCAGTAATTGCTTTTGAGATAGCCCACGTTCGCACCTGCTACCGTATTTTTCAACGGTTGATGGTGGAAGATGAAGGTCGGCTTACCCCCAGACTCGGACAGTTTTTCGTCCAGCCATTTCAACTGTGCTTCTGACAAGTACGAGTAGTCCTTTAACCCTTTTTCCGTGCCAAGGAAAATGAACTGGTAGCCGTTAATCCACACATTGTAGTAGCTAGACTTCATGTTGGTGTACTTGTGGAACAGCTCGGAAAACTGCGTCCAGTCCCCCCAGCGAACATCGTGGTTCCCTTGCACAAAATACGTTTCCGGGAGTTGGTCCTTGTACATGTTAAAAATCCGGGCCAGCTCCATATATTGTGCTTCGGTTCCGTTCTCGGTATTGTCCCCGATGGTCATGAGTCCGTCACTGTCCGGATTCAGCGCAATCATATCTTTGAAGGCATCTTCGAGGTTTTTATTATGAACGTGATCCTTGCTGGTTTGCACATGCATGTCAGTGATGACTTCAAAACTGACCAATGGCTTCTCTTTCACCATCCCTGGGATCGTAAACTCTGCGCTCGCTGTCGTTTCACCCGCAGTTGAATCCGAGTAAGCGAGGAGCTTCGTAGCGCCCTTTGGAATGACCGTGTTAGCTGGGATTGTATAGGTCGCATACGTTTCATCTGGCGTAGTCGGGGGCTGCACTTGTGCGATGATCGGCTCTCCTGGCAGCTTTCCTACATCATTTCCCCAGTACAGATTGTAGTGAGTCACATTCGCAGGATCAGCAGGGATTTTGATTTTCACATCGCCTGCGATCTGGTCTGCATCGTCATCCGTATCCACAAAAGTAATGCCCGTAGGAGGATTCAAGGTAATGATCGAAAAAGGAGCACGCTGAAAAATGTTGTAGCCGTCATTTTGCATGTACAGCGCCTCATACTCACCTGCTGGCAACGATTTCGTAAAGCTCATCGCACCATTTGGCTGACCGGCTGCACTCGTATATTGCCAAGCAAGAGAAGGGTTGCTGCCCTGTGGAATGGCACCTGCTTTATACAGTCCGATCCAATCCTTCAGGGAAGCCCCTGTATACGACAAGGACATCGGTTGACCATACAAATAAGTTTGCTTGTCCATCGTGACGGTTTGCTCTCCTGCTGCCTGAACGCCTTGGATCATAAAAGGTTGAGTCATTCCCATGAAGGCAACCGTAACACCCAGTACCATTGACATCGTTTTGTTTATCACTTTCATAATAAACGCGCACCTCATTTCGATCAGATTGATAGAGTCCGACTGATGATTTTTACACGACCTTGCTGCTGACTTTCAGACCAATGACACCAATCACAATGAGTGACATCCAAAGCATTTGCTGAAGATTGATCATTTCTTTGAATAAGAAAATACCGACGAATGAAATTAAAACAATCCCGACACCAGACCAGATCGCATAAGCGACTCCGACCTGTATGTAGCTGAGTGCGAAATTAAGCAGAGTGAAGCTCGCACCGTACAACAGAAACATCAGAATGGATGGCCACAGCTTGGTAAAGCCCGCAGATAGTTTCATCGAAGTCGTACCTGCTAGCTCCAACAAAATAGCGAATGTGAGGAGAATCCATCCCCACCCGATCCCATCATTCATGCCGTGATGCCTCCACCTTCAGTTGCGCATAGGAGGAAATCACCGCTTCTGCTTCCTCCAGGATTTGTATCCGATCGGAAGAGTCTTCCTTGCTCACAATGCCAATGGTCACGGAGACCCCTGCACTTTTCCCCATGCGTATGTCGCCGCTCGTATCACCGATGACAGCGACTTCTCTCGGCTTCAAGCCCAATTGGGTACAAGCTTTTACCACCATGTCCGGATAAGGCTTGCCACGCTCTACCTGATCATTCCCGATAATGACTGGAAAATAAGAGCGAATGCCCATCCATTCCATATGCTTGATCGCTTCCTCTGTTTCATCTGCGGTTACAATCCCCATAAACATTCCGTGGTCGCGACATTGTTCGAGGAACGGAATCAGCCCCGGGATGGGATAGGCAGGACGAGTCTGATCCATATCCTGATAAGCTCGCTCTTTGCACTCTCTAGCGAGTCGCATTGATTCTCCCCACGATAGTCCCTGACGATATCCCTGCCATGCCAGGATCGCAAGCAAATCGCCAGTTGAGCCCATCGCTAACGGACCATTGATGCTGTAGTCGCATAATTGCCCGTCTTCGTCGTGAACGGTCCCCCACAGCTCTGCGAGAGGAGCGATCTCAGTCGGCTGCGGAAGCTGGCTGGCAAAATGACGATGTACGGATTCGCTCCAGTACCCCCAGAGCCGCACAAACTCCAGCAAAGTACCATCCTTATCGAACAAAATCGCTTTGACGGTATATCTCTTGTTGTTAACAAGTAAGTCGGGCATCTTTTCACCTGCATTCCATTTTGAATCGGACTTGGCTTTACTCTTTCGTCCTGACGAGAAGCGCATCCATTCTTTTCTGAATCTTGCCTGAAGTCCACATGATCGCGGTACGTACCAACATATTCGCCACGATGATTAACGTAGACATCGCAGCAGCCTGCGCGATATCGCCTGAGTCCTCCTTATTCACAATCGCAACCGCAGCCGGTTTCAGGTCTGGTGCATACAAGAAAATAATGGCCGAGACCGTCACCATGCTGTTGATGAAATAGTAGAGGAACACTTCCAAAATCGTCGGCAATGACAGCGGAACCGTAACCCGCAGCAATGTCCGATACCAAGGCACATTCATCGATTCTGATGCAGCCTCGAACTCGCTATCCAGCTTCTTCAGACCGGACGTCATCGTCAGGAAAGAAACTGAATAGAAGTGAACGATGTTACACAAAATGACGATCCAAATCGTACCGTAAATGCCGTGCAGCGGTTGATTCGGATTGTTGAAAAAGAATACGTAGATCAAACCGAGCACGAGTCCTGGCAATGCAAGCGGCAGCATGGACAGAAAATACGCTGACTGACGCAGCAGACGATGCCCACGTGACTTCTCGATGAGATACGCGAACAAAAAAGTAGCGACTGTGCCAATCAATGCCGTAGCAAACGCGATAAGCAAGCTCGTCACAAACGGCCCTTCGCCATCCAAAAAGTCTTCATAGTGCGCAAAGGAAATGGACAGATTGTACGGCCACACTTTTACAAGGGAGCCGTAAATAGCAACCAGGATAATGCTAATAATCACAGCGGACACGGTGGAGCAAAGCACGTAAAACAACCCATCCCGCAGTTTGTTGCGTTCAATTCGGTAAGGAATGGACTTTGCGCTCAACCAACCGCTCTGTTTGCGCTGGGAGATGCGATCGATCACAAATGAAATCACAGCTGGTATTAACAGCAGCACTCCAACGGCCGCACCCATTTGCATGTTTTGTTGCCCGATAACCTGCTTGTACAAATCTGTCGCCAGCACGTTGTACTGCCCGCCGACCACTTTGGGAGCCCCGAAGTCGGTAAAGGTCAAGACGAAGCAGACAAAAATGGCACTGATCAGCGCAAACCTCGTACCCGGTACCGTGACCGTCCAAAATCTGCGCCACTTGGATGCCCCGAGCGTCTCTGCCGCTTCATACATCCGGTAATCTGCACTTGCGAGTGCCACCGACAGCATCAGAAACGCCTGCGGAAACGTATAGAGTACTTCCGCCATCACAATCCCGATAGGCCCGTAGAGCTCAATGCGGAATTCCGGCAACAGCCCAAAAAATCCGGTAGAAATCAGACCTTGATTGCCAAACAGGTAGGTCAGCGCCAAGCCGTGCAGCATAGAGGGTGCGAATAGCGGCAAGAGTGCAACCGACCGATAAAACCATTTGCCGCGAATCGCACTTCTCTCCAGTGCGTAAGCAAATCCGAAGCCTAACGTAACGGCAATGATCGTCGTGACCGTCGACACCTTAATGGAATTCCACAATGACATCACGAGAGCCGGCGTCGAGAAGTAATTAGCAAAGTGCATGAGCCCGATAAAGTTTCCGTCCTGATCTGTAACTGCCTTGATCACTAGCTCACCAAGCGGCAGCAGGATGGCGAACAACAGCGCGATGGTCATGCAAATAATGATCGCATTTTGGCTCCATTGGTTGGCATCAGGGCGTATTCGTTTTAACCAGGTGTCCATATCGTATGCGCTCCTTAGCCAACAGCCAGGTCTGCCGTATCATCAAAACGGATGACATGCTCTGGCGGCAGGGTGAAGGCAATTTTTTGATCCGGCCAAACATGATGAGACACCATAGCATGTGCCGGGACATCAATCGTGACAAACTGTTGCAACAAAGTACCTTGTGGACCGATCAACTCTGCCACAATTCGATAATGCGTACCGCGATATTCCAACTCGCGCACGATCCCTTGTCTGCCTTTTTCATGACCGTCACGCAGCAACTGGACATGCTCCGGACGAATGGCGAGCATAGCTTGATCCGAGTGCTTATCCGACTGGATAAAGCTGATGGCTCCGATAAAATCAGCAACAAATGGCGTTTTGGGACGCTCGTACACTTCTTTTGGCGTACCGACCTGAATGATGCGCGACTGGTTCATGACCACGATGCGATCCGCCATTGTCAACGCTTCCTCCTGATCGTGCGTCACCATAATCGTCGTCATCCCGAATTGATGATGTAGCCGACGAATTTCGTTCCTGAGTTTGGCACGGACCTTGGCGTCCAGCGCAGATAATGGCTCGTCCAAGAGTAAGCAGTCCGGCGAAAACGCCAAGGCCCTCGCCAGTGCTACCCGTTGCTGCTGCCCTCCTGATAATTGAGCCGGGACTTTGTTGCGGTGTTCTCCCAGCTCAACCAGTTGAAGCATTTCCTCTACCCGATCAGCAATTTGTGCCTTGGAGAAGCGATTACGCAATCCGTAAGCAATGTTTTCACTGACCGTCAAATTCGGAAACAAAGCGTACGATTGAAACATCATGCCAAAATTCCGTTTCCCTGCTGGCAGCGAGGTAATGTCTTTCCCGGCAATGACGACGCTCCCTTGATCCGCTTTTTCCAGTCCTGCGAGGATGCGCAACAACGTTGTTTTTCCGCAGCCGCTCGGTCCGAGCAGACAGATGAATTCATTCTTGGCAATGTCCAATTGAATGCCCTGAAGCGCTGTGTGCTTCCCGAATCGCTTGGCGAGATTGCGTAATGACAAATAGCCTTGCTCCATCACAAATGCCCCTTTATTTTTTACTTTTTCGGTTCAGCCTTGGAGCCGTACTTCTGCTCCCACTCGGCCAGAATGCCTTCGCGGTCTCTTGCTGCTTGATACAAGTCCAGCTTGGTCAACTGCGATACAGGGTCTTGTTTGTAGCCTTCCGGAATTTGACTTCCCTCTTGCTTGATGCTCAAAATCGCGTAGTTTTTGTTGTATTCCTTCATCGGCTCATCGCTGATCGCCCAGTCGAGGAACAATTTTGCTTCTGGCTTGATGTCCTTTTTCTTCACGAGCGCGCTCGCTTCCATATCCCAGCCTGAGCCCTCTTTCGGGAACACGACTTCGACTGGCGCTCCTTTTTTCTGTTCGTTAATGCCGCTGTATCCATAAGAGATACCGATTGGCGCTTCACCAGCGGACGCCATCTTCGCCGGCTTGGAGCCAGAGTGCGTGTAGATCATCATGTTTTCATGCAGCTTGTCCATGTAAGCCCAAGCCTTGTCCTTGCCGTACAACTGATGCAAGGCGTTGACGGTCAAGTAGCCTGTTCCAGAAGAAGCAGGGTGAGGCATCGCGATCAAGCCTTTGTATTCTGGTTTGACCAAATCTTCGTACGACTGTGGGATAGCCAGATTGCGTTTTTCCATCTCTGCTTTGTTGACAATAATGGCTGTCTCCCAAATATCCATGCCTACCCATTTTGGCGGGTTGGCCTTGTCCTTGAATTCAGGCAGTACACGATCTACGCCTTTGGGAGCATATGGCGCAAGCATTTGCATATCGTCCATCACCAAGAGACTCGTGGCAGCCAGTCCCCAGATCACATCCGCCTGCGGATTGTCCTTCTCGGCAATCAGCTTGGCTGTCATGATGCCAGTGGAGTCACGAACGATGTTTACTTTGATATCCGGATACTGCTCTTTGAAAGAAGTCAGATACGTCTTGATCTGTTCATCTTCAATTGCCGTGTACACATTGATTTCTCCAGAAGCGTTAGACACTGCAGCCTCCGAGCCAGTTTGACCACTGTTCGATGCTGTTCCCTCTGTCTTCGGTGCTCCACAGCCTGCCAACAAACTCGTAACGACCAACGTTGCTGCCATCACATTCCACTTGATTTTCACGGTGATTCTCCTTTTCTGAAAGAAAGTATCGGATAAAAACCATCTGCGTTCAAAAATTATTGTACACTCGCATTGTGTTTCGCCCATGAAACCACTGTTAATTGAGCATTAAGATTACGTAAATGCTCATAACAATAGCTTTATCACTGTGTAGAAAAACTTTTTGCTATAATGGAAGTATCATACAAAAAGCATTGAACGAAATGATGATGACGGTGGCACGAGAGGGAAGTGAATATTCGCATGTCGTTGAACGACGAAAATGTACGAGAAGAAAAACGCCTCCATATTCGTAAACAAATGATCGAAGCCATAGCGGAAACGATGGACTTGTATGGCGCTACTCATTCCTCTGGTCAGCTTTACGGTGTCATGTTCTTCGAGAATCGTCCGATGACTCTCGACGAGATGAAAACACAGATGAACATGAGCAAAAGCAACATGAGCTATGCAGTGAGATCTTTAATGGAATCCCGCATGGTCAAAAAACTCGAGGAAAAGCAGGAACGAAAAGAGCTGTATGCGGCGGAGACCAACTTCTTCACAGCGTTTCAAAACTTCTTCACATTCAAGCTGCAGCGTGAAGTCGATGTGATGACCGGTGCCATCGACCAGGCACTGCCTGAATTAACCGAGCTGATCCTTTTGGAAAGTACCTCTGATGAGGAACGAAAGCTCGCCCTCCAAGATTTGCACAAGCTCAGACATGCAAAAGGGTATTACGAATGGTTGCAAAGTTTTGTGTATGCCTTGGAACAAGGTGATTTTTTCGAAGAAGAGCCCGAATAGAAAAAAGCCATCTTTCTCTCCAAAGCTAGAGGAAAAGATGGCTTTTCTTTTTACTTTTTCTTCTCTTGACGCACCAAATACAAGAAGTATGGAACACCGATGACCGCCGTCACAATACCCGCGGGGATCTCGATCGGAGGATTCAGTCCTCTCCCCAATGCATCTGCAATGACGAGAATCAACGCGCCCAAAACCGCCGCACCTGGCAACAGATAACGATGCTGATGACCGAACAGCTTTCTCGCCATATGTGGTGCAATTAATCCCACAAATCCGATCGAGCCAATCGCCGCTACACATGCGCCTGCCAATGCAACGGCGAGCAGCAGGAGCATATAGCGTGTTCGGACGACATTCAGTCCGAGCCCCGTGGAGCTCCCTTCATCCAGACTGATAATGTCCAGCTTTCGATGCAGAGCAAAGCTAATGGGAATGAATACGAGCAGCCACGGCAGCAAAGCGTAAATTTCATCCCAGCCTTTCCCCCACAAGCTCCCTGCCAGCCAGACAAGAGAATCATTGGCTTGCATCGGATACTTCACCATGATGAATTCCGTCAACGCTTGGCAGATCGCCCCTACTCCCATGCCGACCAAGGCAAACGTAGTTGGCTGTGCACCGCTTTTCCGAGCGAAATAGATGAGGGCAATCGCTACCGCCAGTGCTCCCAAAAACGCGACAATCGGGAGAAGAAGCGGTGATGCGGTCGGAAACAGAATGATGACAACAACCGCGAACAAGCCCGCTCCTTTGGTTACCCCTACAACATCTGGAGATGCCAGCGGATTACGGATCATTCCTTGCAAAATCACACCTGCGATCGCGAAGCCCGCTCCGGCAAGAATCGCGAGCAACGCCCGTGGCAATCGATAGTTTTCAATCATAAACGTAAGCGACGAAGATTCTCCCATAATCACTCGAATGATTTGATCAGGGCCGATAAAGATCGGGCCGATCCCCATGCTAAGCAATGCTGCCGCTAAGACTAAGGCGCCGAGGCCAACTAGGAGCAGGGTGTTTTTTCGCGAAGTCATACCATTTCCCTCCCCTTTTTTCTCGCCAAGTACAGAAAGAACGGGGTTCCCAAAAGAGCCGTTACAATCCCTACAGGAGACTCAAACGGATAGGAAATCAATCGAGCCAGTACATCGGAATAGGTAACCAAGACAGCACCACCAAGCGCAGACACAGGGATAACGACCCGATAGTCCGTACCCACGAGCCTCCTTGCGATATGCGGAACCATCAGTCCAACGAATCCGACAGCTCCGGCGACAGCAACAGAAGCTCCTGCCAAAATAACGACCACAACATAAGATAGCAGTCGGACGCGGGCGATTTTTTGTCCCAACCCCATCGCGACTTCCTCCCCCAGTCGAAACACAGACAAAGAGCCGGACAGCCAGATCGCCAGAAGGAGTCCCGCCATCGACCATGGCAAAATCAATTGCACATCCGTCCAAGCCGCTCCGCTAATGGAGCCAGACAACCAGTACAATACATTCGAGATGTGCTCGTTAAAAATAATGATTCCCTTCGTAATGGAGGTGAGCAGCAGGTGGATGGCCATTCCTACCAAGGCGATCTTGAGATTGGTCATCCCGCGGGAAGCTGCGAATCCAAAGACCACAAGTCCCCCGAGAATCGCTCCAGCAAATGCAAAATAAATGAGATTGGCTTTCCCGATATCCGGTAAAATCACAATCGCGAGTACGACCACCAGACAAGCCCCCGCATTCACGCCAAATACTTGCGGGGATGCGAGCGGATTGCGGGTAACGGCCTGCATCACGGCACCTGCCACAGCCAAATTCGCCCCAATGATGGCTCCCAGCACGGCTCTCGGAACGCGGATGGTTTGGAAAATCAAGAGCTCCTTGGAGTATTCACCCGATAGCCAATGCGTCACTAATGATCGAATCTCCAGCGAAGCTACTCCGGTAAACAAGCTCAGCAACAAGCCAATGAACAAGAGGATTGCCAAGCCGATCGCAATGAGGACAAAGGTACTTTGTCGTTGTCGTGTCGTTGTTTTCTGCAATACAAGCCACCTCGATCAACTACCACGTGCAGGAACACTGAAAAGACCAGATCAGCGATCGGTCTTTCCAGAATTTGCATCGTATGTTATTTTTCCTTGCTATATAAGAGATTCACTGCCTCTTCCACAATGCGTTCTGCGGATTTCAGTCCGCGATAGCGCGTCCAGAGGTCACGATTTACTTTGTGTACTTCCTGATTTTTGACTGCGGTGATATTGTTCCAAAGCGGATTTTGCTTCCACTCGTTCAACAGCGCGTCGTCGGCTTCCGCCAGGAAAATCACATCTGGGTCCCACTGCACCATTTGCTCCAGACTGATTTTTACCGTTGGTTCTGCCGCATCCTGAATCGCATTTTTGATTCCAATCATTTCGAGCAATTCGCCATCAAACGATTTCGCACCATGTGCAGACAGCGAATCTGCGCGGAATACACCCAGCATGACATTGCGGGAATCCCCAGCCGGTACCCTCTTCTTAAACTCTGCGATGATCTCCTTGTGCTTGATCAGGCGTTGTTCTGCTTCTTTTTGCTTGTTCAGCGCTTCCCCAATCGTGGCAAACGAGCTCAAGTTTTCCTGATACGTCGAGTTGCGGCTTTTCAAAATGATCGTCGGTGCGATTTTTTGCAAATCCTTGTATATGTCCTTGTGGCGATTCAAATCACCGATAATCAAATCCGGCTGCAACGAGCTGATGACTTCCAGACTCGGCTGCTGGCGTGTCCCCACAGGGGTATACTCGATTTTTTTGCCGACCAGTCCTTCTACGTCCTTATCCTTCTCCTGCGCGATTCCTACAGGTGTCACTCCCAGCTCCCATAGTCCGTCTACAAAGGAATACTCCAACGCGACGACTCTTTTCGGGTCTCCGGTAATTTCCGTTTCGCCCAGCTCGTGTTTCACGATGCGCTTCTGTGCGGTTTGCGCACTATCTTGACCTGCTGCTGGCTGTTTTTGCTCTGCGCTGCCGCACCCGGTCAGTAATACCGTACCTGCCAGTGCAAGCGTCCAAAGCATATGACCGAGACGTTTCATTCCGTTTGTTCGCTTCATCTTTTGTCCCTCACTTGATGTAATTGATAATGATTATTATTACCGACGAAATGCGTTTTTTATTGTAACAATCCGCTGCCGCAAATGAAACATTGTGCTTATTAAACCTTTTACCGCAATAAAGGTCATTAACGTCATTTTGTTCATGCTCTGCCATTACGAAAAAAAGCCGTTACGCCTGAACCATCGACGTAAACGGCTTTTCGCCACGATGCTATTTGGTGTTTGGTGTATGACTTACTTCGGTCATCGAGCTCAGCTTCTCTAATGCTTCCTTGGCAGGCGCATGATTCTCCGCCATCTCCAACGCCGACTGATAAGCTGCCACAGCCTCTTCCACTTGACCCAATCCTTCGTAACAAAGCCCTTTGTAATACCAGGCGTGAAAACTCCCCGATCCCTTCAAGGTCAGATGACGAATGTTGCTCTCCCCTAGCTCCAAGCAGTGATCAAACGTCATCAATGCTCGTTTATAGTTCTTTTTCAAATACTGAATGATCCCTTTGTACAAATGCAAATCAACATAGTCAGGATAAATCTCGATTGCCTTTTCAATTCCTGGCCACGCTCCCTCAGCACTGCCGATCGAGATCAACGTAGAGTATTTGAGCTTATAAAGAAGCGAAGGAGGCATCATATGGTTTTCGAGAAACCCAATAATAGACAGATTCACGAACTTGAACGTTTTCTCATGCTCCTGGATACGTGAGAATTCACTGGCAAGATGATACTCAATCCATGGAGAGTGGTCCTCTTTTTCCAATTCTTTCATGAGTAGCTGAATATTGCGCTCGAATTTGTTCTTTCTGCCAGTAAATTCATTCATGTAGCCGTAATGGTATATCCGTACAGGCAAAATTTGAATGTGGAGATCTTCGGTCAGATTGGGAAGGACCTCTTCTACGTTGAGCGTTTCATGGATGGGAAAATAGAAGCGAAAACCGATGCCATTGCGAAACAAACGTGAGTGAGCGATATGAAAAGCATCGTCTTCATTTTTTTCATCTCCAATGTAATTTATTAGATGGATATAAAAAAGGGAATCTTCTTGACCGCGAAGCAGCTCTTTCAATTTCGTGCTGTCTTCTTTATTCATTTCCTCATCGGCATCCATCCACAAAATCCAGTCGCCCGTTGCTTTGTCCAGTCCAAAGTTTCGTGCTTCTGCGAAGTTATCCTGCCACTCATACGAATGCACGACCGCTCCGAATGACTTGCATATCTCTACCGTTTTGTCGGTACTTCCCGTGTCTACGATAATCATTTCATCCACAAGATCTTTCACGCTTTCCAAGCACTTGTGAAGGCACTCTTCTTCGTTTTTTACAATCATACATAAGGAAATTTTGGGCGCCTCAGACATGCTACTCATCTCCTTTTACACACATCAATGAGATCGTAGTCTATCCCCCTTTACTCTATGAGCGGACTGCTCCTTTCAGAACGGCGCCATTTCCTTGGTTTTCGAACTATTTGCTGGAGCAGCGCATAGCAGATATCACAAAGAAAGCAGGGATCGTATCCATGCATGACTCATGTCCTTTGTGCAACAGCGCTCAGGTTGCGCTTTTCCACCAGTACGCTACCTTCGCGCTACTTACGTGCAAAGATTGTGATCTCGTTTTTCCGGAACATGCGATCTTCCATACACTGCTGCTCGATATGTGGTTTTCGGAAAAAGGGAAGCTGCTCGAAATTGGTCCAGGAACAGGAGAGTTGTTATTCCTTGCTCGTGAGGCTGGGTGGGAGGTTGTCGGGGTAGAGCCGTCGCACCAATCATGCGCATACGCCCAAGACCGGTATGGGTTACAACTGGTTCATTCGTTATGGAACTCCTCCGTTCTCGCCCCCGAACACATTAGTACTTTTGATGCCATTGTTTTTTGTCACGTCTTTGAGCATATTTCGCATCCGAAGCAATACCTTGAAGAATTGAAGGGGTTTCTTAAACCAGGAGGAAAGATCCTTTTTAGCGTGCCGAACAAAAACTCGTTCACCAATAAATTGTTTGGGGTGGATTCCCCTCTGTATACCGAGAATGACCACCTCTTCCATTACTCCCGTGACAATCTGATCTCACTGCTTCATCAAGGTGGCTGGGAGGTTCTCTCCATCTTTTCTCGAGAAGAAACGAACCGATTGGAAAACCATCTGCGCAAGACCACGCAAACACCTCTACCGATCCATGACATCATCAAGCTAGCCGCGAACCTCCAGTCGACATTCCAAGGCCATGAAATCTTCTGCATTGCAACACGACAAGCCTAACCTGCCATCCGTAATAAAAATTCGAGTAGGCAGGAGGTGCAGCACGTAGATGACCAGAGCCAAACTGACGCTTTCCATGATTGTGAAAAATGAAGGCAAACGGTATTTGAGACGAGTGTTGGAAGCACATAAAGACTTTATTGACGCAGCCGTCATCATCGACGATGGCAGTATCGATCATACCGTGGATCTCTGTAGAGAGGTTCTCAAGGGCATTCCTCTTCATCTGGTTCAAAACGCTACCTCTCAGTTTTCCAACGAGGTCACCCTGCGCAAACAACAATGGCAAGAAACGATCCAGACTGATCCGGGATGGATTTTGAATCTGGACGCCGATGAAAGCATGGATAGCTCCTTTCCCTCAAAAGTTTCCGAGATTTTGGAACAACAGACACACGAGGCGATCTACTTTCGTTTGTACGATATGTGGAGCGAGACGCATTATCGCGAAGATGTGTATTGGAAAGCCCATCATCACTACCGTCCTTTTATGGTCAAATACCGCCCTGACTTCCCCTATGTATGGAGGGAAACCCCACAGCATTGCGGCAGATTCCCTCTCTCGATCAACCAGTTCCCTTACCTGTGCCATCCATCACGCGTGAAACATTTTGGCTGGGCCCGACTCGAAGACAGACAAAACAAATACAACCGCTATCAGCTCCTTGACCCCAACGCCCGATATGGATGGAAGGAACAGTATGAATCGATCTTGGATCAACATCCCAATCTGTTGGAATGGGTGGAATGAGGATGATCATACGCGATATCGAAGAGGCTTTGCAGCTCAAACCAGATGCGCTTATTCTCGTAGATGATTTTGATCACTATCCCTTTCTGGCTCATCTCGGAAAAATCTATCACTATGAGGAACTTTTTCGAGAGATTGCCGGAAATCGTCGCTGGGTATTGGTAAGGCTCCAGGGCCAAGAAACATTTGATTACTAAATCTATGAGGTGATAATCATGTCTCAAGCATCGATTCCTAATATTACGCCTGTTATCTCGCTTACTCTTGGCCAAACCACTTCGCTATTGCTTACCTCCATCGCTTTAGAAGAGCTGGCTTTGGCTCACATTCTGAACGCCGAGGCGGAAAAGATCCAATATGTTTTAGGTACCCTTGCTCCAGGGCTCGAACCAGCCGCAACACTCTCCGACATCCTGCTCGTCCATGCAAGCGTTCGTCAAACGATACAAGATGTCATCAAAAAAGAAATGCTTCTGCAATTCAAGCTGGAGAACATCGTTGATAATCTGATCACTCGAAGCTAACTGGCTTCCTTCATTAGACTCCTTCGCCTTAATAGACCTCATTCGTATGGAAACTATCACCATATCACTGGTCCGGGTCAATCGATCCGGGCTTTTCACATTCCCCGCTTCCTTACGCATGTGTACAAATAAACAGTTCAGTGGGACACACACCTATGCATACACTTACCGTAGTTAAAACAAAGGGGGGGAATAGCTCGCGCTCACAGTTTAGAAGTATGCGATAGGCGCGCGATTAAATTGGTTACCTATTACTTCAAAGAGGTGATCTCATGTCTCAACCTATCATCCCTAACATTACCCCAACGATTTCCGTTACGATTGGGCAATCCGTATCTTTACTGCTAGCTTCCATTGCTCTGGAAGAATTGGCTTTGGCACATATTATGAATGCAGAGGCAGAAAAGATCCAGTTTGTGGTAGGTACATTGGGGGTTACGCCTGGGTTCGTCCCCAACATTTCTGACATTCTTGCCGTTAACAACAGTGTTCGCAGAACGCTGCAAGATGTCATCAAAAAAGACATGCTCTTGCAATTCAAGTTGGAAAATGTAGTTAGCATTCTCCCGAGCACCTCCACTTCGTTATCGAATCAATACGATTAAGTTGTCATATTAAGATCGCGGTTACATAACATGTACTGCGAGGAAGTTTCCATTTCTTCACTATCAATCACGCGATCCTATGACGATCCTATCGTTTTTGTTGCAAGAAACTCGCCCGAAGGCGTTCTGTGCAAATTAAGGGAAGCAGATCGCCTTCTTCTTTGGGTAAGTCTTATTTTGTATACAAAATCAAACACATAAAGGATGTAGATAACGATGTCAATGCCCACGATCCCCAATATAACACCGGAAATCATATTGAAGCGAAACGAAGTATTAAATCTGCTTCTCACCTCCATTGCGCTGGAGGAAATCGGACTTTCTCACATTATTAATACAGAGGGGGAAAAGATCCAAAAGATCGTGAAGGAGCAATGCCTCTCGCTCAATGATGCGCTTGCCTTAAACGACAGCGTAGAACGAATGCTGCGCAATGTCATCAAGACCGAGATGCTCCTACAATTCAGGCTGGAGGATATTATCAAGCTGGAGCAGATGCAAAATAATCATGATCAGCAGCACGATGACTTACCTGACTTACCCGACCTTCCATGCCTTTGAAGAATAGCCCTCACTACTTACACTGCTTTTCATGGGATCATAATTTTATTGAAGAGGGATGATGATGACCTTACGGGATAAAGTTCCATCAAATGATGTGCCTACGCGCGAAGAAGCTTTGAGTCATTTGCTGCAATCCATTGCCCTAGAGGAAGAAGCCTTGTCCAGATTGCTAAACGCCGAAGCTGACAAAGCCCTTGCTTTCGTTGGCAAAAATCTGGACTTCCCCAACACCCCCTCTAATGATGAGATCATTACCTTTAATCGTACAGTCATTTCGATTCTGGATTCGGTGCTGATGGCTGAGTGGCTTTTGTTAAAAAAGCTGGATGCAGCCATTCACATGTACCCTGTGGCGCTTAAATCAAACTTTGAGATGAAAGAAGCCGATTTCGGTGATGAATTGGATGACGACTTCACCATCGACTATTAACGATTGATCATTTCAGGAATTCGAGGTCAATTGCCATGAAGAACAAAGATATCGATGACCAAACCGTTCTAAAGCTGACCTATTCCATCGTCCAGTTGGTCAAAGGATTGGAATCCCGCTTTCATCATGCCAAAGATTACGAGCTTATGCTGTTTGGCTACCAAATATCAACGATGTTCAATCTGCTCATCAGACTGCATACCCACATACATAACAAGCAGATTGCTCACAGCTTTCTATTTGAATCGTGTAACCCTTTCCATCCCACTAGTGAAATGTACACACATGTCCTTGCTGCGATTGCCCAGTTATCGGAATTGGTAAAGACATGGAGGTTTCCGCATAAACAATTCGCGACCTTGATTGAAAATCATCTGCGGCAATTACAATCGTTTTACTCGATAGAAGACCATTCCCATCATCAAACAAAGTCTATAGAACGGGAAGAGGATTCCCCCAACAACGAGCCGATGCAATTGGAGCTGGAAGGAGATTTTCCAGATGACGAACCTGTACAGCTAGATCTGGGTGAGCAAACGAAAACCACTGACGTTCCACCTATACCTCCCCCAACCCCTCCATTGCTCACAAACAACGCACGCATCGATACAGCCAACAACCGGAAATCAGTACATCCAAAACCCCCATTATTAGCACAGGCTACCTCCATCCCTACTCCCGATAAAAACAAACGCAAGTCCAAGCGTCCCAAGCCTGTAACAAACGTGGCAAAAGTGCGTGGCCAGAAAAAAATGCTCGCTAAGCGAGTTACTGCACCTACAAAGCCTCCCTTTGTACCGAACTCCGTAAAGGTACGTATCGGCAATGTCACCAAGGTCATCCACATATGAACCTGAATTTAATGAAGGAGTAAGGTATATGGATCGTTTGGAATTGATCGAAGTGGCCGGTAGCAGTTATGTGGTCTCCGGTAAATACGGGATCGGTGTCTATTTGGATAGGTCCAGCAAAACCGCCGTTTGCATTGATAGCGGACCGAATGCCATGGTCATCGAGGCAGTATGCACGAAAATCAGTGATCGAGGGTATCAAATTCTTGCCGTTGTTCATACACATGGTCACGCTGTTAATCACGGTGGCAATCTCTATTTGAAAAAGAGGTTCCCCGACCTTCGTATCTATGCGACACATCTGGCAGCCTATCTCATTGAAAATCCGCATCTCGAGCCTTTGGTTTTCGACGCAGGTGGAGGGTCTGATACGAAGCCTGATCAAAACAAAAAGAATGAACGTGCGCTCGTAACAGATTATCTGCCATCCACCGATGGAATCTTTCACGTCCACACCATTCCATTCAAAATCGTCTCCTTACCTGGACATTCGCCGGGAATGGTCGGCATTATTACCCCTGATCATGTCCTTTACTGCGGCGATGCCTTGTTTGGTCCCAAAACATTGAACAAGCAGAATCTCCTTTTTTTTAACGATCTGAGGGCTGCCAGAAGTAGCTTCAAGAAGCTCTCGATGATGAAATTGACCGCGTATGTGCTCTACCATGGCGGACCCTATAAGACAGTCACCGGTTTAATTAACAAGCATCTCACCATTATGAAAGACACCTCTGCTTTTCTTGAAGCATTGATTCATGAGCAGCCAAGCACTCTCGAACAAGTCGTCCAAAAAGTCATGAAAAAGTATGAGTTTGAAGATGACTTGCACCGCTACGGTTTGACCACTTCGATTATCCGCTCTTATATAAAAGAGCTACAGCAAGAGAACCGAATTGTCGCAAAAGTGGACAATGGTTTACTGCTATTCAGCAAACCTGCGGCAACCACTTGAACAAAGGCTATATATGGGGGTGTACTATGGGTAAAAAACGTATTTTAATCGGTAGTCCCATTCAGCAATTCCCGATCATTTTGGAGGAATTCCTTCAATCCCTCTCGGAGCTGACTACCAAAAATGAACTTGTTCATTACATGTTCATTGACGATAACAAAGACCCACTATCCAGTACACTCTTGGCTGATTTCGAAAAGGCGAACAAACGAACCATCATCCTCAAAAACACAGACGATGATACGTATGTCCGAAATGAAATGACTCATTATTGGACGGACCGAAATATTTGGAAAGTAGCGCAAATGAAAGATACGATTATCTCCTATGCGCTCAAAGAGGGTTTCGATTATTTGTTTTTGATCGATTCTGATCTCGTTTTACACCCTCACACCCTGCAACAATTGCTTCAAGCGAATAAAGATATTATCTCCAACATTTACTGGACACGTTGGCAGCCTGATTCGATTGAGCTTCCTCAAGTTTGGCTGATGGATCAATACACATTGACACGCGAAGGCGCGTCCGAGTCAGCGGAGAACCAAAACTTTTTAGAGATGCTGCGTAAACCTGGTGTGTATGAGGTAGGTGGTCTCGGTGCATGCACGTTCATCCATCGAAAGGTCTTGGAGGCAGGCGTCAGCTTTAAACGAATAGCTAACTTGTCGTTCTGGGGAGAAGATCGGCATTTTTGCGTTCGGGCTGTAGCTATGGGCTTTTCTTTGCATGTGGATACGCATCTTCCTGGGTACCACATCTACCGTCAGTCGGATCTGGCAGGAGTGAGCGAGTATCGCAAAAAAAATGGCATGACAGCGGGGAAAGCGAATCAGATTTCAATCAGTTTATGCATGATCGTCAAAAATGAAGAAGACGCTCTGGAGCGTTGCCTTTCCACCGTTGCGGATCTCGTCGATGAAATCATTATCGTCGACACGGGGTCAACAGACCGCACGAAAGAAATTGCGTCCAACTATGGCTGCACCATTTATGATTTCGAGTGGATTGATGATTTTTCAGCTGCACGCAACTATGCGTTCAGCAAGGCAACATGCCCCTATATTTTGTGGCTGGATGCAGACGATATCCTTCTGGAGAAAGACCGTCAGCTCTTCCGCGAGTTGAAGTTTACGTTGAATTACAGCATCGACAGTGTCACGATGAACTACAACCTTTCTGTGGACAGCAATGGGAATGTGGCATACAGCATTCGCCGCAATCGCCTCGTAAAACGCGACCGCGGTTTTTGCTGGATCGGACCCGTCCATGAGTATTTGGAAGTGAATGGAAACGTCATCAACAGTGATATATCCATCACGCATAACAAGCAGAAGGAATACACGGACCGCAATCTGCAAATCTATCGACGCAGGGATGCCAAAGGGGAAGAATTCTCTCCTCGCGACTTGTACTATTTTGCGAATGAATTACGCGACAATCAGTTTCATGAAGAGGCCATTACTTTTTACACGAAGTTCCTGAACACCCAACAAGGCTGGGTAGAAGACAACATTAACGCTTGCTTGAAGTTGGCGAGCTGCTATTCCCACCTATATGAGAGACAAAATGTTTTGTCGTCTCTATATCGTACGTTCAACTACGATCGTCCACGGGCGGAAGCTTGCTGCCAGATCGGAGCCTTTCACGTCGAAGATAAAAATTGGCTGCTGGCGATTTTTTGGTACGATCTCGCAACAAAAGTAGAGCGACCTGCTGAAAAGCTCGCACACATCGACCACGTTTCCTGGACCTGGCTACCTCATCTGCAACTATGCTTATGCTATTCTCAAATGGGGGACAACGAGAAATCCCGTCACCACAATGATATTGCCTACTCTTACAACCCAACTCACCCTAGCATTCTCTACAACAAAAGGTATTTTGAGTCTCTGACCTGACTCCCCTCGTGATCATGAAAAAGTTACCCACCCTGTTGGGTGAATGTATAAATGCCATAAGCAATGGTGGTCTATTTTTTGATGAGCACGGTGCTAACCGGTTAACACAAAAGCCAATCTGGAAATCAAATTGGCTTTTTCTGTTTCTATACAGCCAGGCACGCGCACAGATAAGGCCTCATAGGATAGTAATAAGTTTTTGAATGTAACAGGAAGGATGAATGCCATGTCTCAAGCCAATATTCCCAATATTACTCCCACTATTACTGTAACGAGAGACGATGCTATCAATCTCCTCCTTACTTCCATCGCCATCGAAGAGCTCAGCCTCGGGCATATTATTCATGCAGAAGCAGAAAAATTGCAATATGCCATTGGTACACTACCAGGCTTGACTGTTCCTGCTTCGGTAAGCGATCTCCTTCTGGTGAATGCAAGCGTACGCCAAACCTTGCAAGACGTTGCGAAAAAAGAAATGCTCTTGCAATCGAAACTGGACAATATCCTGTCTGTTCCATCCAGCAGCACAGGTGGCATAACAGGGCCTATGGGGGCCACAGGGCCGACGGGCTTTGGTACTACTGGAGCTACGGGGGCTACTGGCGCGACAGGGGCCACGGGCGTTGGTATTACTGGAGCTACTGGAGCTACTGGCGCTACCGGGACAACAGGCGCTACTGGACCTGCTTTCATCGCTGAAAACTTCTCTGGCTTCTTATCAACTGTGACCCTTAACGCATCTTCCCAATTAACTAACTGGTCAACAGCCAGCCCCTACTATAGCAGTCCAAGTTTCAACCCGCAAACTGGCGTATATACAGTACCAGTGACTGGAACTTACGCCATAAAAGCAACCATTAACTATGAAACGACCGCAGCCATTACCGTTAATTTAGATCCGGGAATCACCCCTGCATTTGAAGTACGGAGACTTACCCCTGTTGTAACAAGTCTCATTATCGGTGATTTCCCTGTCCTCAACGTAAACATTGACCTCGTACTCACATTAAGAGCTATTTTGGGGGCTGGAACAGTTACACTCGCTGGTGACGTTCAACTCAATGGTGGAGATACGCTCGGTTTGTTCTATGTAGCCAATGGATTGACTACTAACCTCGACTTAGGAGGCGGCGGCGAGGGTATCGTCTGGTCCATTCACCGTCTCACCTAACACCACGTTCCTTACGAAAAAAGCTGACTGCATTTTATCATGCAGTCAGTTTTTTCTTGTCCATCATATTCCCCAGCTTACACCTTTTTCACAAACTCCGATTTTAGCTTCATCGCGCCAAAACCATCGATTTTACAATCAATATCATGGTCCCCATCAATCAGGCGAATGTTTTTTACTTTTGTCCCGATTTTCACGACCAATGAAGTCCCTTTTACTTTGAGGTCTTTAATGACGGTTACCGTGTCGCCATCATTCAAGACGTTTCCATTCGCATCCTTGATGACCTTGTTATCTTCACCATTATCGTTGCCTGCTTGGAGCGTCCACTCATGGCTGCATTCCGGGCATACCAAGGAACTTCCATCTTCGTACGTGTATTCTGAATGACATTTTGGGCAATTTGGCAATTGACTCATCTTTGATATAACCTCCATTCGATACTGTCCATTCTATCATAAACTAGCCTGAAAACCTGGCCACCTACCCAGTAAGCCCTTCGTCCCGTGCTTTTTTAACTGCCTCTTCGCGATTCTTTACACCCAGTTTTGCATAAATCACTGTGGTGCAATTGCGTACTGTTCCTTCAGAAAGAAAGATTTTCTCCGCGATTGTTTTCATGCGAAGCCCCTCTACTAACGAGGCCAATATGCCTCTTTCCCGTTCCGTCAACCCATAGGGGCACTCGCGTCCTTGCTTTTGGCGAAGTCCATTCAGCTCTTCTTGCTGCAAGCGCATTTCTTTGAAAAGGACATCCGCAATCTTATGGTTAATCAACGCTTCACCCTGATGAACAACTCGTATCGCCTCTACCAGCTCGATCGGACTAACCGATTTTAACAAGTAGCCATTGGCGCCTCTCCCTAGCGTTTCTGCTGCAAGGGCTGTTTCTTCGAAGGTCGTCAACATAATGACACGCATATCTGGCCACCGCTCACGTATCGCTTGTAGTGTCTTCGCCCCGTCCATGACAGGCATTTGGACGTCCAAAAGTACGACGTCGGGTTTTTCTTTTGGAATGATGTCCAGTGCCATCAAGCCGTTCTCTGCGACCCCGACCACCTGCAAGTCTTGCTGATTCTGTAAAACGAGCTGCAAGCTTTCCCTCACAACGGGCTGATCATCGACGATCAGGATACGTATGCCTGCACTTGGTACAGCCTGCATAGCTGGCAGACTACAAATGACCGTCACACCTCCTTCGTCCATACAATGGATCGATAATCGTCCCTGAAGTGTTTCCAGCCTTTCCTTCATCGATTGCAAACCAAATCCGAATTCGATCGTCCCATTTCCTTCCCCATTATCTTCGACCTGCAACCGGATCTGGGCTTCTTCAAAGTAAAGTCCCACTTGAATTTGTGATGCTTTTCCGTGTCGCACAGCATTGGTCAGTGTTTCTTGCAAGCAACGGTACAAAGTCAGCTTTATGGAACGGCTCAACGCATACTCAGCGCCGTACATACGCAGCTTGACGGACACCCCTGTAGCCACTTGAAATTGCTCGATCAATTCAACGAAGGCGGACTCCATCGTCGTAGCTGATTCATAGCCATTATGAGCCCACTTGTGGAAAATCCCTCTGGACTCGTCCAAACCTTGTCGGGCCATCTGCAAAAGCATGTCCAGCCGACTAGCCTCCGCATCTGGTATTTTAGACCGAAGCATCTCCATCCCCATAATAAGCGATGTCATCGTGTGTCCGATCGTGTCATGCAGCTCTCTGGACATTTTGTTCCGTTCTTCCAGCAGTGTGATTTCCTCCACCTGGGAGGTGTATTGCTCCAATATTTGGTTCTGATGTTGAATAATCAGGCCTTGCTTGTGCATACGGCTAAGCAATTGAAAGGCAAAACCAAGCGCATATGCCGCGAAATGGTACACAATTAGATCGCTTAAGGGTATAGGCTCGAAATCCACCCCGATTGCCTCCCCCACAAGAAACGGAATCGCCAAAATCGCCAATGGTCCCGTCCAGCGATAAGATCGTTCCACACTGTGATATCCGATAAGAAAAGCGATGGGGATAAACTGCCATCTTACACCCTCAAAAAAGAAGTTCAAGGCAATACACAAGCCTCCACTCAAAATAATCTCAGCGAACAAATATAGGTTACGAGAGTATCGACGCAAACAACTGGGGACGACAAGCACTAAGAACACAACGATCAATGTAATCACTATCGGATAAGGCAATTGATCGTGATGGCGGACAAAGCCGAGAATAATCGTCAATCCCCACATAAAGTGGATGGTGAAGATCATCCAGTCGACCCATAACCATCGTTTAACAAATGCAAGCAATTGGCACACCTCATCTACACCCAAACTTTCTCTCCATTATAGTATCAGATGACGATCAGCTACTATCACGATAAGCAATGACATTCTGTTACTTCTCACCGTGACACTCATCGTCCTATACTCATCCCTGTCGCTGGCTTACAACAATTGACTGACGCAAAACGCGAAAGGTGATGAAACATGACATTATTTGCTTTACGAAAATGGTTTGCCGTTCTGCTCGTATCCTGCCTCATGCTGATACAGCCCTTATCTGTGGTCAATGCTCGCTCGCCGCTTACTACTCCTTCCATCGAACAAGTAGTTGATCCCCTCATGAGGAATGAAATGAACAACTTGCATATCCCTGGCGCAGCCATTGTCATTACCCAGGGAGATCGCATCATTTTTAAAAAGGGCTATGGTTTTGCCGACGTCGAACAGCAAATCCCCGTTGATCCCGAGCGTACGGTGTTTCGAATCGGTTCCGTGACCAAGTCGTTTACTGCTACTGCAGCGATGCAGCTCGTGGAAAAAGGCAAGCTTTCCTTGCGCGAAGATTTGAATACCGTCCTAAAAGACTACAAAATTACCAATAATCGTTACGGCCCGATCACGCTCCACCACCTGCTCACACATACAGCCGGTATAGATGAAAAAATTTATAAAAGAGACAACCGTCAGAGTGTGATACCGGAATTCTCGACCGAGCCCGTAAATGAAACGCTTCAGATGCAGGAGACGATTTTCACGCCAGGCAGTAAATTTCAATACAGTAATGCGGGCACCGGATTGTTAGGGAGTGTAATCGAGCAAGCTTCCGGTCAATCTTTGCATGACTATATGCGGGAGAATATCTTCCGCCCGCTAGGTATGGATTCCGCCGAATTGTATCTCCCAGAGGACAAGAGCAATCTGGCTAAAAGCTATTATTACGACGGAAACGCCTATCAAACGATTCCTTACTCGGGGATTATTTTCCCAGGGAGTGGTGCCGCTAATATGACACCAGTCGACTTCGCCCCCTATATGATCGCCCATCTTTCTGGCGGCAGCTATAACGGCACATCTCTGCTCAAACTAGAAACTGCCCAGCTTATGCATGCCCAGCAATTCGCGGCCCATAAACGCATGTACGGAATCGGCTACGGCTTTTTTAAAGGAGAGACGAAAAACGGCATTCCTACCCTATGGGCAAACGGTGGGATTGATGGCTTTATCTCGAAAATGGTGCTGATTCCATCAGAATCAATCGGCATCTTTGTTACGGTGAACGCCACGCATCCGGGCTTGGAGCTGCACGGCAAGGTCGTGAACGCTTTTACCGACAAGCTACTGACAGAGCAAGTCCGCAAGCCCCTAACTCCTGTTGCTGGCACCATAGATGAAATGAAAAAGCTGGAAGGTCAATATCTGCTTACCCTGACGCCCGAGAATGGCTGGGGCAAAGGGCTTCGTCTACTCAGTAGCTACCCTTACACAGTGAAGGCATTGGACGCGCAGACGATATCCGTGACTGGTATGTTCCAGAATGAAGGACAACAGTCCCTTGAGAAAAAGTTTGCGCAGGTAGACGATCATTTCTTTCAAGAGATCGATGGTGAGGAACAGCTCTATTTTCACGAGGAACAAGGGAAATTTTATATGACAGGACCGATGAACTTTTCGCTCCCTCGTATCTCCTTCATCGAAAGTCCGCCTGTTCTCCTGGCTCTATATGTGATTCCCGGAATCGTGTTCATCCTTCTTTCGCTCGTCTGGATCGCTCGTTTCGGGCTACGCAAATGGCGCAAACAATCGCACGCTATTTCGAAGATCGTTCCGATTATGGCTCTGCTTCATAGCTTGTTTTTTATCATCCAATTCACCTATGCAAACGCAGAGCTTGTCTATGGCTATCCGACCTTCTACCAAGTCGTTGTTGCATCCCTACCAATAGTTTCGTTGGCCGCCGCCGCTTATTTGCTCCTGCAAATTGGAACATCCAAGGAGCGCGATCGCTGGAAGGTAGCGAATAGCGCAGCAGCGGTACTCTCCATCCTGTATACTGGCTATTTATTTTACTGGAACTTTCTTTCGATTCATTACTCATAGGACTCCGATGCCGCAACTGAGCTTTACAGTTGCGGCATTTTTTTAAGCATAATGTTTGATCCAAGGAACTACCATTAAACTAAGCCACATAAGGAGGATCGAACCATGAGTACTTCAAGCTTAAAAATCGGGATTATTCTGGGCAGCTCTCGCCCTGGCCGAGTCAGTCCCCAAGTAGGTGCGTGGCTCAAAGGAGTTGCCGATCAACGAGGAGATGCAGCGTATGAAATCGTTGATATTGCGGACTTTCACTTACCGTTCTTTGGCGATCCGAGTGGTGAGCAACAGGTAGCCGCCTGGGCGGCAAAGCTATCCAGCCTGGATGGATTCGTATTCGTTACCGCCGAATACAACCACAGCATCACAGGGGTATTAAAAAACGCACTCGACCTCGCCCGCAAGGAATGGTACAACAAGGCGGCTGGTATCGTCAGCTACGGTTCATCAGGTGGAACTCGTGCAGCAGAGCACTTACGTGGAATCCTGGGGGAATTGCAGGTTGCCGACGTTCGTACACAACCTGCCTTCAATCTGTTTACTGATTTTGAAAATTACACCGTCTTTAAACCATCCGAATTGCACATCCCACATGTAAACGACATGTTAAATCAGGTGATAAGTTGGTCAACGGCATTAAAATCGGTTCGAGACTAATAGAAAAATGACTAGCAGCGATATCTGCTAGTCATTTCTTTTTGGTTCCTCACTCATATCGCAACGCGTCAATCGGATTGAGCCTAGCTGCCTTATGAGCCGGGTAGAGCCCAAAGAAAATACCGATGGCACTGGAGAACCCGAAGGCGATTGCGATACTTTCCCACGATAATAACGGCGGCACATCGACATATTGCGAGGCAAACATGGCTGTCCCGATGCCGAGCAGCACGCCAATCGTTCCACCAATCAGGCAGACGATCATCGACTCGATCAAAAACTGCAACATAATATCTCCGTAACGCGCCCCTAACGCTTTGCGAATGCCGATTTCCCGCGTCCGCTCCGTGACGGATACGAGCATGATGTTCATGACGCCTATCCCACCGACAAACAGCGCAATCCCGGCTGCGACGCTAAAGATCGTGGTGAGCGTACCGGAAAAGGAATCCATCTCCCCCAGTGCGTTCTCGATACTATCGGTTTGGTAATAGTTTTCGCGATCGTGTCTGCGGTTTAAGTATTTCTCTGTCTGCCTCTTGGCTGCTTCCATTGTTTCCTTCGACTTGGCTTTTACGGTTATCGTCTGAACGTACTTGAACCCGTCCATATTGTGCAGAAAGGTAATCGGCATATAGGCACCCTCGGATCGACCAGCGTCAATCGTCAGCTTGGCTTCCCTTACCACGCCAATAACGATGACTGATGCTGTTTTGTAAGTTAAACGCTTGCCAATCGGGTCTTCACGTCCGAAAAGCCCTGCCGCTAATTTTTCGGTTAAAACGATAACCGGCTTCCCCTCTCTTGCTTCCTTCGCAGTAAAATATCTGCCTGCAACTATTTTCAAGTTGGGTTGAACCTTTAACAGATCCTCATTTGTTCCTTGTATACTTGCGTCCTTCCCCTTTTTCGGGCCTCGAATCGTTCCAAAAAGATCTAAGAACGGCACGGCCGCTTCAATGTAGGGCGATTGTTTGGGAAGTGCATAAGCATCCTCCACTGTCAAATCAGAAAGCTTGCTTCCTTGGCCCCACAAAATAGTAACGGTGAAATTAGTAGCACCCAGCTTCTCCAACTGATCAGTATAAGCCTGTTGACTGCCGTTTCCTAGTGTAATCACGGCAATAACAGACATGATTCCGATGATGATCCCAGACATCGTCAAGGTAGCACGCAGCTTGTTTGTTCCAATTCCTTCCAGGGCCGTACGAAAGCTTTCGAGTAAATTCACGTGAGGATCACCTCCTCGGACGCAGTAGCAAACAAGCGCTCCTCCACTCGCTCATCTCGGATGATATGACCATCTCGAAACGTAATGACGCGCTCGGCATGCTGGGCGATATCCGCCTCGTGCGTGACGAGCAGAATCGTTACCCCTTGCGCATGCAACTCCTGAAAAATCGCCATGATCTCGATGCTGGAACGACTGTCCAGATTCCCTGTCGGCTCGTCAGCAAGTAAAATGGCTGGCTGGTTAACCAACGCTCTGGCGATAGCTACCCGCTGTCTTTGACCGCCGGACAGCTGCGTTGGTTTATGATCCATCCGCTGGCCGAGTCCGACACGCTGCAACGCCGCTTTCGCTCTTTTTTTGCGTTCTGTCATGCCGACGCCCGCATACATCATCGGCAACTCCACGTTTCGCAGCGAAGTAGCACGTGGCAACAAATGAAACGATTGAAAGACAAAGCCGATTTTTTGATTGCGTACCTGCGCCAGCCCACTATCCTTCAACTGCGTAACATCAATTCCATCCAAGACATACGATCCGGAGGTTGGCCGATCCAGACAACCCAGCATGTTCATAAACGTCGATTTTCCGGAACCAGAAGGTCCCACGATCGCCACGAATTCACCTTGAGCCACGTGGATATTGACATTTTGCAAAGCAAACAATTCCAGCTCATCCGTCTTGTACTGTTTGGTTAACCCCTCAATGTTCAGCATATGTATCCTCCTTTACCCCGCAAACTCTTCGGGAGATGCTTGGAAGATCACTTCATCTTCTTGCAAGGTTTCCGGTGGATTCGCTACCAATTCTTCACTGCCGTCCAATCCGCTTTCAATTTGGATAAACAATTCACTTTCAATTCCAGTCGTCACTTTTTTCTTCTTGGCCTTGCCATTTTCCGCTACCCAGACAAAAGAAGATCCATCTTGATCCGTCACGACTGCCTCAATGGGGACTTGCATGGCGTTTGCTGCTTTTTGCAGGACGATGTTCACATCCACGTGAAAACCTGGCTTCAAATACTCCCTCGTCTCATTTAGATGGACAGCGACTGGCACTCCCGTACTCTCTCCACCCGGCTCTTTGCTGGTTACAGCCATAGGAGATATGCGCAACACCTTACCTTGCAACTGTTCTCCGCCTAAGGAAATGCCTGAGACCACAGCATCCTGTCCGACTTTGATTTTACGCAAGTCAGATTCGCCAACTGCTGCTTCGACCATAACATCATTGGTATCTCCAACCGTGAGAATTTCCTCGCCTTTACTTAGGTACTTCCCTTGTTTCACCTTCATGGAGAGCACCGTCCCGTCAATCGGAGACACGATGCTGCTTTGCACACGTTGCTTTTCATATTTTGCTTTTTCCAAATTCAGCTTTTGAATTTGCGCCTCGTAGGAACGAATCTCTGCCTTGTCTGGCCCTTTTTGCTTCAAAAGTAAGTCTTGCTTCGCGACCCTTACTCTTGATTCTGCGGTCTGTAGCTTTTGCTTCGCCTCCTCTACAGCCTGTTGGGTAGACACGCCAGCAGTGAACAGCGATTGCGTTCGCTGGTAATCTTTTAATGCCGTTTGGTATTCACGTTCATACTGGGCAAGCTGCTCCTGCATTTTCGTGACTTCCTCAGGCTCCACGCCTTTGGAGAGCTTTGCGATATTCGCTTCCTGAATGGTGATCTGTGCCTCGATATCCATGATTTCATTGCTGACATCGGACATGTCGATATTGCCGATCACCTGCCCTTTCGTCACTTTGTCTCCCTCCTTGATGGAGAAATTCCGCAGATCGCCTGCATAGTTGGCGAACAATGTATGTTCATTTCGTACTTTGACCATGCCCGACGTCAAAATCGTGCTTTCCAAGTCGGCCGTTACCACCGTTGATAACGTGATAGGAATGCCATTCTTCTTTTCTCCCGAAGAAGCTGCATAGCCGCCGAACCCGGCCACAAGCACGCCCACGCCCACACCTAGCCAGATCCACAAACGCTTTTTCATCTTTCCTTACCTCCCCAAAAACTGTAAGCTCCGGTCATCTTTGGCCAATCCAAAAACCCCACTTCTTCCTTCGCAGTTTCCACCCTGGCTCGTCACCCGATCAGGATAAGAAAAACTTTTAAAAGAAAAAGTGGGGTAATCCTTAAATTTTTTTAAAGTGAGGGAGTCTGTTCGTAAGGTAAGCGTATTTCAAAAACGGTGCGGATCAAATTGCTTTGCGCAGAAATCGTCCCTTCGTGGCGCTCGACGATATTTTTGGCGATAAATAGCCCGAGACCTGTGCTTCCGTTTTGATGGCTTCGGGCCTTGTCACCTGTGTAAAACTCCTCGAAAAGATGTGGCAGATCTTCTGGGGGAATCTCGTGACCGTAATTGATAATCTGCACAACGACCTCGTCGCCCGCAAGAAAACCGTTGATATCAACAAACTGACCATCGTGCCCGTAACGAATGGCATTCGTCATGATGTTCTCGAAAACGCGTGCCAAGAGCTCGCCATCCCCGCAAACCGTCAATCGTGAGGCCACATTCATTCTCGTTTTCAACTGATTTTTCTCCAAGGAAGGATATAGCTCTTCGTTTAACTGCATGAGCAGTTCACTCAGGTCAATCAGGTTCTGTTGGATGGTGAGCATGCCGTAGTTCATTCTCGTAATTTCGAAGAGCTCATCAATCAGCTTTTCCAAACGCTGCGACTTGGTAAAAGCAATATTCGTGTAATGTCGGGCTTGTTCCACCGTTAACTGCTCGTCCCGCAAAATGATGTCCAAATACCCTAAAACAGAAGTCAGTGGCGTCCGCAGGTCATGCGCCAGGTTTAAAACCAACTGATCCTTGCTGCTTTCGGCAAAATCTCCTCTTTGTACGGCTTCTTGCAATTTTTCACCCGCCAGATTGATGTCCTTGGCAATATCTCCAAACTCATCGTTTGACGGTATTTGAACATGATGGGTAAAGTCGCCGTTTGCAAGATGATGAATTCCTCTGGAAATCTCCTGAAAGTAGACGGCATACCGTTTGGTTAACAAGAAGAAAAACAAGATAGCTAGGGGAACAAAAAAAATCAAAAAGAAGTAAATGTCCCCTATTTCTCGCATAAAATAGCGAATCGGCGTTAACAAGCTTTCAAACTTTACCTGTGTTCGATAGTAAAACTGTAGCGCTTTAAAGATCACATAGGTAACCGCACCGGATAGAAGCAGACTTAGGCCCAGTAGCTTGACCATTTGGAACCGAAAGCTTCGTTTCATGTTATCCATGGAATGAATACCCTACGCCCCAGACCGTTTTAATCCACTTGTTCTTGGTTTTTTCTTCTCCCAGCTTCTTTCGCAAGGTGCGAATGTGCACCATGACTGTATTGCTGCCTTCATAGTACGCTTCGCCCCATATCTGCTGGAAAATATTGTCCGCACTAAACACCTTCTTTGGATAGCGGGCCAGCAGGTAGAGAATATCAAATTCTTTCGGTGTTAACTCAATTGTTTCTCCGTACAGGCTCACCGTTCGCTGCTCTGGATAAATGACAAGTCCACCTGACTCTACCACCTTGTTACTCGGCACTTCTACTGCTGGTTGGTTCAGCTGCTTAAAGCGCCGCAGTTGGGCATTCACACGTGCGACCAATTCCATCGGATTGAATGGCTTGGTCATATAATCATCTGCGCCCATCACCAATCCCGAAATTTTATCCAGATCGGACGTCTTGGCACTCAAAAAGATAATCGGCATATTGTGCTGTTCACGAATCAGCCGGGTGACCTCATAGCCATCCAGCTCAGGCATCATAATATCGAGGATCGCCAAATCAATCGAATGGGTCTTCACAGCTTGGAGTGCTGCCTTTCCATCCTCTGCGATAATTGTATGGTAACCTTCTTTTTTCACATGCAAGGCAACGAGCTCAGCAATCTCCGCTTCATCGTCGGCGATCAATATGGTGACGTGCTTCATCGTTTTTCCCATCCCTTTTATACATTTGCTACCATTATAGCAGGTATGAAAAAACTTTTCTGTTATCTCACCATGATATCGTTCATACAATTATGGATAATAATTACTTTCAGTTTGTTTTGACTTTGCAGACTTTTCTATATTAATATATTCATGTCCATATCATATCTATCATAAATATACTTGGGGGTAATTTATGAAAAAACTAATGTTTGCTGTTGTCTCTAGTTTGTTGGCGCTCACGGTAAGTGCATGTGGCAGTAGCACGGATCAAGCTTCCACAACCTCTGGACAATCCGGTGCTAAAAAGTACGTTATTGGTACAGATGCAACATACCCACCCTTTGAGTTTGAAAAAGACGGAAAATACGTGGGAATTGACATCGACCTGATCAATGCGATCGCCAAAGAAGAAGGCTTTGAGGTAGAAATTAAGCCGATGGACTTCAAAGGAATCATTCCGGCTGTTCAAGCGAAGCAATTGGACGGTGCCATTGCAGGGATCAGCATCACGGATAAACGCAAAGAAATTTTAGATTTCTCTGAACCTTACTATCAAGCAGGTCTTTCCCTGGTCGTACGTGAGGACAACACAACGATCAATGGAGAGGCAGATTTGGCTGGCAAAACGATTGCTATCAAAAAAGGCACGACTGGCGCAACCTTTGCTGATGAGCTCGGGAAAAAATACGGAGCCACTGTCAAATATTTCGACGATAGCCCTTCCATGTTCCAAGAGGTTCAAAACGGCAACGCTGATGTGACTATCGAGGACTATCCGGTTATCTCGTATAAAATTGCGGTAGACCCTGCATCCAAGCTGAAAATTGTAGGCGAACGTCTCAACGGTGACCACTACGGCATCGCGGTTTTAAAAGGGAACAAAGAGCTGCAGGACAAACTCAACTCCGGTCTGAAGAAGCTGAAAGAGAACGGGAAATACGACGAAATCATCAACACATACTTGAGCACCAAAAAATAAAAGGCGCAAGACGCGCCTTTTTTTTCACCTTAGAAAGAATGGAGTTGTCCAAATGAGCAGTAGTTGGGATGTTATTGTCGATGCACTTCCTGTCTTGGCCCAAGGCTCTGTGGTCACATTAAAAATAACGGTCATTTCCCTGTTTTTCGCTCTCTTAATCGGATTGCTTTTTGGTTTAATGAGCACCAGCCGCTCCAAAATACTCCGCGGCATTGCAACCGCTTACGTTGACTTTCTCCGCGGCACACCGCTGTTGGTTCAAATCTTCTTTATTTATTTTGGATTGCCGCCTGTCCTTGATATCAAAATTCCAGAGACAACCGCAGGTATTCTTGCGCTCAGTCTCAATGCCGGAGCGTACCTGGCTGAAATTTTCCGCGGAGGGATTCTCTCCATCGATAAAGGGCAGATGGAAGCTGCTCGCTCCCTCGGACTCACGCACGGAAAAGCCATGCGCCTGGTTATCTTGCCTCAGGCTGTTCGCCGCATGATTCCTGCTTTCGTCAACCAATTCATCGTGACGCTAAAAGACACCTCGCTCTTAACGGTCATTGGTATCCGTGAACTAATGAACAGTGGTGAGATTATCATTTCTAGCAACTTCCGCTCATTCGAAATTTGGGCTGTAGTAGCAGTCTTCTATTTCCTGATGATATACATCCTCAGTCTGCTATCCCGTTCCCTTGAGAGGAGGTTCGCGAAATGATTCATGTAGAGAATTTGAAAAAGAGCTTCGGCTCATTGGAAGTCTTAAAAGACATCTCGACTACCATTGAAGAGCGCGAAGTTGTCTGTGTCATCGGTCCCTCCGGATCGGGAAAAAGTACGTTTCTGCGCTGCCTGAACCAGTTGGAAGAGGTGACATCTGGCAAAATCACCATTGAGGGTGTGGAGGTTACCTCCCCCAAAGTGGACATTAACAAGCTGCGAGAGCGTGTCGGCATGGTGTTTCAGCGGTTCAATCTATTCCCGCATCTCACTGTATTGGAAAACATTATGCTCGCACCCAAGCACATCAAAAATTCAGAGCGTCAGCAAAATGAACAAAAAGCGCTGCAACTCCTCAAAAAAGTAGATTTGGCGGACAAGCGTGACGTGTATCCAGATCGGTTATCTGGTGGTCAACAGCAGCGCGTAGCCATTACCCGTGCGCTCGCCATGGACCCTCATATCATGTTGTTCGATGAACCTACCTCTGCACTCGACCCGGAAATGGTAGGGGAAGTTCTTCAGGTGATGAAGGATTTGGCCAAAGAAGGAATGACGATGGTCGTGGTTACGCATGAGATGGGCTTTGCCCGTGAAGTAGCTGATCGCGTGATTTTCATGGATGGCGGATACATCGTCGAAGAAGGCACGCCTTCCGAGCTTTTTGACAATCCCCAGCATGAGAGAACCAAGGCGTTTCTCAGTAAAGTGCTGTAGACAAGCAACGGGCATGATGCGATTTTTCATCCATCATGCCCGCTTGTTTTTCTATGAAACTATCTTACACATACTCATGCGCCAGCATCAAAAACACACTGGACGTCCACGTAAAGGCCCGGTCCCTCAGTCCATCACCTGTCAGCGCATCGAAGTTTTCCGCCATGCCACTGCGTGCTGCCATTCGGCAAAAACGTCTGGCAATCTCCTGAGAAAACGCCACTTCGCCTGCTCGCCTCAATCCATCGACCAAGAGCATCGTCACTGGCGCCCAGATCGGGCCTAACCAGTAGCCATCAGCACGGTAGAAGGAGCTGGTTGGACTCTCCGTAGCCAGTCCATTCTCGGTCAAAAATCGCTCCTGCAAGTCCGCAATCAGCTTGGCCCGGATGTCCGGCGGCAGCCTTTCACCTAGCACGAGAGGCATATAGCGAATCAAGCTGTCTCCTTGGGTAGGCTGATCGCTGCCGGAGTGGGTCGCGAAGAAGTTTTCGCCATTCCAGTGCTTCTCCATGAGTCGTTGCAGCGTCATTTCAGCCTTTTCCTGCCACTTCGCTGCCTCTTCAGGACGGCCCAGCCTCTTCGCCAAATCCGCCAGCACATCCATTTGCAGAATCAAATACGCAGACAAGTCCGGGCTTTCAATTGGCGCCCCATCGAGGAAAATCGTGCTGTTGTCCCAACCGCAATCATAGCCGTGATTGTACTGCGGAATCCCGTCCTGATCATCATCGCGGTAACGGAACCACCAATCGGTCCAGCGACAAAGCGGCTCGTACACCTCTTCCAGCATCTCGTTTGTAATCGCGTCGTTCCGATCCAGCATCCAACGCAGCGTCCAGCCATGAATCGGAGGCTTGCAGCAGTTCCACAACGCATACCGATCATTGATAAAATCGGGGAAGACACCACTTTCGTCCTGCCTGTCGATAAAAATCATGAGCTGATCCCACGCCAGCGGCAAGTTTGCTCGCGTCAGTGCCATCGCATTGAAGCAATGATCCCAGCTCCAGATATTTGTCATCCAGTTTTTGGACATGTACATCGCGGATCGTGGCAGATAGCCTTCAGGTCTCACCACACAAGACCAGGTGATGTACGCCGCGAGTTCTCGTGCTTCATTCAAGCCTTCGCGATGCTCCTCAGATACAGAGAGCGTCCGTTCCAGCCACTCGTCGTACTCTTTTTTTACCTGTGCCCATCCATCGGCAAAGGCAGGGTAGCTACGCTCCTTCCATACCGTGTGGAATTCCTCCCATACGCCTTCCAGTACACCAGTATCCTCGTCGGGAAGAAAGGTTACGCTCACTTGCTGTTCACGCGATGCCTTCGTAGGGTTGACCACCATCGCTCCAGCAAGCGGAGTCACTCGCAAGCGAATTTCCGTGGAAAAATGATTGATTTCCCAGCATCCAGCTCCTGCTTGAATCGCGTAGTCTGCTGCCGTCGATTCCAGCACCAGTCGCAAACCAACGCCTTGACCACGTATCTGCACCAGTTGAGGCTCGCTCATGCACAGCTTCACTTCGCCTTTATCCCCGTAAAGACGCAGCAAGGTTGGCGTAGCCTCGGTCTCAAATGGAATCGCCACACCATCGGCTACCATTTCTATGCGAAAAATCGCGCCATCGTGGTTGTCTCCTCCACGAATATTGCGCAAATACAGCCCTTCTGCTCGCTTGGTGTTCCCCAGTCGCGAGAGTACGAGATATGACCCGTATCGACTAAAAGGAACGATTCCTAAATCAAACTGCATATGTCTCACCTCGAGGTTGCTTCGTCAATCGTTTACGATCGCTCTTTTCCAGCAGACGGCTCATTCTGGCGTTCATCCACCAGACAGGCAGGCTCGCTCCCAACAAGATCGGCAAAACAGGAATCGCCAGCAAGAGAATCAAGAGAAGGAGCAAGCCGCCCATCGTGACGAGCGAATGCAACGGAAAGGCCGCGACCAGCCAAAACGATTGCTTGAGCGTCCTCTTCACGTCTGCATCCTCTCGAACAAGCAGGGAAAAAGCGTGGCAAGAGGTAGCCGCATGCAAGAATCCGATCCCCGCAAAAACGGCCGCGATCGAGAGCCCCCACAGGGAGCCCATGCGAAGGAAAAACACCACATCGACCCACAGAATTGCCCCCGTTAGCACCGTCCCTGCGCCAAGCCATTGGCTCCTCCAGAAGTAGTGGCGAAAAGCATGCCAGAAGGCGGACGGAAGCCCACGGTCATTCCACTTGCCGCTAAGTACGTCGTACAGAGCAGCTGTCGCTGGGAAGACTCCAAAGACGATGCCTCCCATGAGCGTGCACGCCACCCACATGAGATGCGCTGCCGCCATCCGCAACAATCGCTCACCAAATTGATGAAATGACCATGCCCAGCCTTCCCACTTCGCCCGATTCCCCACTGTAGCTCCCTCCTTACTTGATAGCTTCTTACTTAATAGCAACGCCAGCTGAATTGTCTACGATATATCGTTGTGCGAGGAAAAAGAGGAGTAACGGCGGAAGCGAGATCAGGAACGTTACCGCCATCAGCCCAGTAGCCTCTACTTCATACATCCCTTTAAATTGCGCCAGTCCCAGCGTCAGCGTGTACTGACTTTGGTCATTCAAGAAAATGAGTGGACCCAAATAATCATTCCATGTGCCCAAGATATTGAATACACTCACCAAAATCAGAGCCGGCATCATCAACGGCATAATAATTCGGGCGTAGATCTGAAACGAACCGGCACCATCAATACGCGCGGCTTCATCCAGCTCACGAGGAATGGTCAAAATAAACTGTCGCATGAGGAAAATGTAAAACGCTGACCCGAAGAACGAAGGAACAATCAACGGCTTGAGTGTGTTGATCCAGCCCAGGTAGTTGAATTCCATGTACAGCGGGATCATCGTCACTTCCCACGGAATCATCATCGTGGCCAGAACGACCATGAACAGAAAGTCTCTCCCTTTAAACGTAAACCGGGCAAAGCCGTACGCGACCAGCGAAGACGAAATCAACTGACCAATCGTGGTCAGGATCGTCACCGTCAACGAGTTTTCCAAATACAGATTAAACGGCTGGGACATCCACGCATTCCCGAAGTTCTCCCAATGCAACACATCCGGAATCCATTTGGGTGGATACTGCAAAATCTCATCGTCCGACTTGAGCGCAGTAGAGATCATCCAGTAAAACGGTGCGAGAAACAGGAAAGAGAAAAAGATCAAGCTCGCATAAGCAATCGTTTTGCGTATCAAGCCTCTTCCCCTCCCTTGCGATTGTCGCCCTCGTAGTACACCCATTTGCCAGACGTTTTAAATACAATGAAGGTCAATACCAAAATGATCGCAAACATAAACCAGGAGTTCGCCGAAGCATATCCCATCTTGAAGTATTTGAAGGCGTTGTCATACGCGTACATGGCATAGAAATACGTAGACTGCAACGGTCCGCCTCCTGTGAGCAAGAGTGCTAGACTCAGCTGCTGGAACGCACTAATGATCGTCATAATCAGGTTAAACAAAATCGTAGGACTCACCATCGGCAGTGTAATGCGGAAAAACTTTTGTACCGCCCCTGCCCCATCAATCGAAGCCGCTTCATACAAGCTCTCCGGGATACTTTTGAGCCCCGCCAGGAAAATCAATACCATGGAGCCTTGCCCCCACAGACTGGCGATTACCATTGCTATGAGCGCCCACGTCGTATCGTTTAGCCAATCTGGACCTGTAATCCCAATCAGACTGAGCAAATAGTTGAAAATACCGTATTCCCCGTCGTATACCCACGCCCAAATCATCGCCAGCGCCACACCGGAAATCACGCTCGGCAAGTAAAACACTGTGCGGAAAAAGCCGCTGCCTTTTACCTTCTGATTCAGCATCATGGCCAAAAACAACGCGATGAACAGATTCAACGGTACAAACAACAGCGCAAATTTAATCGTGATCCAGAGCGATTGCCAAAACAATGGATCGTCCGTAAACATATTAACGTAGTTGTCCAAGCCGACAAACGTAACCTCACCAACGACAGGCCAATCAAAAAAGCTCATGACGAGCGAAAACAACATCGGTCCCAGCGTAAAAGCAAGAAAGCCGAGAATCCAAGGCAAGATAAAAAGATAGGGCGTAAGAAACGCCCTTCCCCTAAGTTTTTTCGGTTGAACGGTCATGGCAGGCTGTTTATGTGTCACGACACTCTCTGTATTCAATTCCCTGACCCCCTTCCCATTATTTTTCTAAAAACTTCTGGGAGTCTTTGACTGCCTTGTTCAGTAATTCCTCGGCATTTTGTCCCATCATGATCGCATTAACCGCTGCGGAAAGGTTCCGGTTGATTTCGTTCCAGTGTGGATTCAACAGGAATGCTGGCGTGTCAGTCGATTGCTCCAATGTCTTATAGAACGGCGCGTAGAGCGGGTCCTGATCGAGCTTCTTTTCTTGTACGACACTAATACGCACAGGCAAGTCAGATGTACGCATCTTGATCGCATCACTGGAAACGAAGAACTTCAAAAACTCCCAAGCCAGTTCTTTATTTTTGGAATCCTTGGCGATCGATACAGAGGAGGTTGCAATGACACCCTTACCAGGCTTGCCAGGGAATTGCGGCATCACGACCGTACCAAAATCGACATTCGCCTTCTTGTACGACTCGAGCGACCATACGCCGTTGTCATACATCGCGAGCTTGCTTGCTTTGAACAAGTCGTTTCCGCTCTGCTGGTTTTTGCCACCGACGAGCAAAGCGCTCTTGTCTTTTGTCAAATCACTAAAAATTTGCAGGGCTTCTGCCGTTTCCTTGCTGTTCATGTAGCCTTCGATGGTTTTTCCATCAGGACTAATGAAGCTGCTGCCATTGCTCCACACGAACTGCTGCAAATCGTACGTATCCGGCTCCGAACGAACAGCGAAGCCGTACTGCTTCTTGTCGCGAACCGTTAACTGTTTGGCTGCTGATTTGAAATCATCCCACGTCCAATCGTCTGTCGGAAGTGGTACATTTGCTTCGTTAAACAGCTTTTTGTTGTAGAATACGACCCGCGTCGAGAAGCCCGCTGGGAGACCGAACAATTTTCCATCGAATCGATTATAGTTTAAGAGGCCTTGGTAAAAGTCGTCGATTGCCACTGATGGGTCCTTCTTTACGTACTCATCCAATGGCTCGAGCGAGGCGTTGTACGTCGGGAAATCCCACATGTACATGACATCCGGCGGGTTTTTCGCTCCGAATGCCGCTACCAGCTTCTGATCAAAACCATCTGCATATGCCTCGACTTGTACCTTCACACCCGGATTTTTCTGTTCGAATTGTTTCGCGATATCTTGTTGGATCTTCAGCATTTGGTCCGTATCCCATGTCGCGAAACGCAATGTAATCGTTTCCTTTTTATCAGACGATGCTGGCGTTGTCGTACCTGTGTTACTAGACGTGCCGTCTGTTCCTGCTGGCTGGGCTTGTGAACAACCAGCTACGACGGCCAAAAGAAGTGCCATGCCAGCTGCCATCCATTTTGACGCAACCTTTTTCATCTGTGATCCCCCCTAGATTTACCCCTCATTTTTCTTTATTTTAATGAAGGGAAAAAAACGGTGAAACCGCTAACTGTTCGCAATAGTGTGTGAATTTGTTTCCTTTTTTTCGCTTTGTTCAAGTTTGCGCGGTGGAGTGTACGATTGTTCGACTGGACTCCTCCTTTTGTTTGAAACGGTAGTGGCTCGGGGTCATCCCTGTCCACTTTTTAAACCATTTGCTGAAGTATTTCGCGTCAGGAAGACCGACTCGCTCAGCTACCTCCTGAATGGACAGAGCTGTTTCATCCAGCATCGCTCGGGCCATTTTTACCCGGCGTTTGTCGAGAAACTCGCCGAAGCTCTCGCCCACTCCCTTTTTAAACATCACGCTAAAATGACTGCGGCTCAGTCCCACCTGTGAAGCTACCTCACTGACCGTCAATGGCGTATCTAGACGATCGAGTGCGTAATGAACAGCCTGCTTGATCGGTTCCTGCCACGGGTCTTGAATGACGCCGTACTTGCGCGCGCGCTCCGTACGCTGGTAGAGCATCCGTACCGTCTGAATCCACGGTTCGAGTCCAGCAAACGGGCTTGTTGTCTCCCAGCTCGTCACCTTTCCAGCCAGCTTCCATTCCACGAGCAAGGATTCTACCTGCCTGCCGGTACTTGCGGGAGTCAGCAAAAAACGGATATCGCCACATGCGATCCATTCCCATTGGCTGTCCAGCTCCCGTGTAATCCATGCCCGCTCCTGCTCCTCGCCATGTGCACTGCTGCCCATTCCTTCCAAGAGCCACACACGCATGGAATCGTTCATCCACGACCAGTGTGTTTGCAAGAGGGAGGACAAGCTTTGCTCGAAATCGCGACTCAAACCAGTCAACCACGCACCGAATTCCCGCTTCCATTCATCAGGGCGTTCACGAATGTTTTCAGGTCGTGCGCTCTCGCCTGCCAACTCAGTCCGCAGCTTTTCCAACAACGTCCCCCATTCCTCATCCTGAAACTCGGTCTTCAACAAATATCCGGACACCCCGAGAGAGATTCCCTGCTGGGCAAAAGAAAAATCGCGGTGACAACTGAGTAGAAGCACCTTTGTTTGTGGAGCCTGCTCCTTCACCCGCCTGCACAGCTCCAACCCATCCATTTCCGGCATAACGATGTCCGTAATCACCAACTCGGGCTGTATTTGCAGGAAAGCCTCCCAGCCTTTCCGACCATTCGGTGCATCCGCTACCACTTCCATTCCGTAGCGACTCCATGGCACCATTGCCTTCAGTCCTCTTCGCACCAGCACTTCGTCATCCACAATCATTACCTTGATGTTCATCAGGAATTTCCTCCCTTTTCGGCCATGTGATTTGAATTGTGGTTCCTTCTCCTCTGACAGATGAAATCTTCATGCCGTGCTCCATACGGAAATGAAGCTTGAACTTCTGATCGACGTTGTACACGCCGAGTCCTCGTTTGCTAGAACGCTCCAGATCAGGATCGAGAAGTTTGGCCAATCGCTGGGGCACAATTCCTGCGCCGTCATCTTGCAACAGCAGCGTCACAAGCCCTTCTTTTTCACTGACACTGATCCGGATCGTTCCGTGCCCGTCTTCGAATGCGTGGAAAAAAATATTTTCTAAAAGCGGCTGGAGAGTCATTCGCGGGATCAAATAGCGACGGCAAGCCTCTACTCCGGTCTGTTCAAATTGAAAAACAGGCCCGTATCTCAGCTCTTGGATTTGCAGAAAATGCTCGACGGTTTGCAGCTCCTTTTCCAACGGGACGAGCTCCTGCGTGATGTCGAGGTTGCCCTCTAGCACTTTGATGAGATGATAGAGCATATTACCGATTTCATTGGCACCAGATAATCTTGCTTTCCACTGGATGGAATTAAGTGTATTGAACAGCAGATGCGGGTTGATCTGGTAGTGAACGGCTCGCAGCTCTGCTTCCTTTTTCAACTGCTCGGTTCGACTCACCTCGGCGATTAGCGTCTGAATCCGCCTCACCATCTGGTTGAAGCTCACCCCTAACCGCCCCAGCTCGTCTTCCGTGTCTACCTCTGCGCGCGTCTGTAGCTCGCCTGTTCCTACTAGCCGCATCGTTTCTTGCAGTCGCTTGATTTTGCCTGTAATTCGTCTGGAAAATAAATACGCCAAAAGAAGTGCCAGCACTGCTGAAAGAATCAGTGCCGCGATAAAGAAGGATTGAATCACTTCCGCAGAGCGGTTCATTTGCTCGTATGGCAAGCGTACCTGAATCATCCAGTTGTTGGACTCCAGCGGCTTGTTCCAGACGATATCGCTCTCTTGCTGGACAAACGTACCCGCAGTCTGGTAAATCAATTCGCCATTTTTGGCTGTAATCGTCACATGCGCACTCATGTCCTCTTCCAACTGGGAAAACAACTGAAACAGCTTGCCTGCCTTCATCTCAATCAAAATCCGGCTATCCTTCAACACGCCATACCCGCTGAGAACGGGAACGACCAGGCCGAGCACCTTCTCCTGATTACGCAGCTCCGCCTCATCCTGAAACCCGACATAATGCCTGGGCGTGTAAAAGCCGATCCATCGCTCCTCATCCAGCTTGGCGGGCAGTCCCTTCCACCACCATTCCCGCAACAGATCCTGTCCATTGATCACATTTTCTCCGAAAAAATAACCGGAGGGCGTCACGATAAAAATGCCTTTTGTATCAAGGTTGCGGTGAGCCCCCAGGTATCGCTCGAAGTTTTTTTGTTCTAGGAAGCCTGTGTACGTTTTCGGCTGTTCCTCCCGCATGACGACCAACGTCGGATCTGACACGTACGTATTGATGTCATAGGCCATGTATCTCATTTGACTCAGGTAGTTGTCGATCTGGATTTGCAGCTGCGTAGCGATATACTCGCCTGACTTGCTAAATTGCTCGCGAACGACCATCGACGATTTCCAATACGCCATACTCCCCAGAGTGATCAGCGGAATAATGGCTGCAATCAGCATAAAAGCGAGTAGCTTGGCATGAATGCTTCTGCGCGGGAAGAGCGACCATGACTTCATGTGACAACCACCACCGGTTTTTGATTAGTTGCACTATTCAATCTTTAACTAGATTGTACAACGTTTCGGCGATGCCTTCGAGAACAATCAGCGGTTAGTCACACAAATTCCGCTTGTACAACTGAATCGGAGAAATCATATCTTTCGAAAAAGGCGTTAGCCTCATCTGGAAGAAAAACTCCTCTGGACGCAAGGCATGCTGCTCGGATTGCTTAGGTCCGCAGCTATTGCTACCTAGCCCGTTTTGTCGATAATCGAGATGCAGTGTCACATACTCTCTTTTTACGAGATCTGTCGTGTGCTTCGCTTGCTCCAGATCGTCCGTATCATAGCGAAGTGCGCTAAATTCCAAGGTCGGTTGACCCATCGCGAAAAGTCCAATGCCTCGCTGATCGGTGATCGACATCCATTTGACGTCCGTGCGATTGCCATTTTCCTGTGGGAATACGTACGGCGTGTACAGCTCATCCACACTCGCATGATATACCCCGATGCGATTGGCTTCCTTGCTGTCGATATACGCCTCCCCCGGGCCACGACCATACCACGAGACACGCTCCATATCTTTGGCGACCAATAGCTTCAAGCCGATTCGTGGCAGCATCGCTGGCGGGGGGCCTTTGGGTGTGCCTTGAACATCTACTTGCACTTCGCCATTTCCGAACACGGTATACGTGTAGCGGCACGCAAATCCCCAGTCGTATACAGGCGGAGCAATCCGTACATCGCAAGTGATGACCACCCGATCTTCTCGATCCTGCTGGATGCTTACATGCTCCACCCGGCTTTGTAAACGATCGAGGTACACCTTGCGCCACTCTTCAACTACGTACATGTCATTGTCAATCGGAGCACGCCAAAACGTGAGACGAGGTCCTGCCACCAACAGCTCCTTGCCTGCAAACACCCAGCTTGTCGGCACACCGCTCACTTTGTCAAAAACGAACTGAAAATCTGCTCCTGTAAAGATGATGTCCGTTTTCGTTTCTTTTGTATCTACTCTGCCGAACAGAGGCTGATAGGGAGCGACCGTAACCTGTTGGGCAGCGGTCACTGGCAAGGCAAATTGTGCCCACGCCAGCTCATGTCCAGCCTGTACCCAGCTCTCATCTTGGTCCAGCACAAAGGAGAGCGTCAGCCAGTAGTCGGTTCGATCCTGTACCTGCGCAGGAAAGGTATATGGAACAGCTACAATGGTGCGACTTCCTGCTTCTGTATGTGGCAGCGACAGCTTTCCGCTCTGCACCACTTGTCCGTCTGCTGTCACACTCCAAACCATTCTCACGTGCGCAAGCGTGCGGAAATCATAACGGTTCGTAATGGTGACGAGCCCGCTTTCCAAATCAGTCGCTTCTACGACAATCGGCTCAATCACTTTTTTGTATTCGAGTAATCCAGGAGATGGGGTGCGATCTGGACGAATCAGTCCGTCGATGACGAAGTTGCCATTCGTCGGGTAGTCCCCGAAGTCTCCCCCGTAGGCATAATACTCTCGCCCATCCGGCGTATATTGGCGCAAGCCGTGATCAATCCATTCCCACACAAAACCGCCCTGCAAGCGTTGATATTTGTCAAACACATTGGCGTAGTCACGCAAGCCACCCGGTCCATTTCCCATGGCATGAGCATACTCGCACATGATATGCGGCTTTTGCAGATGTTCATTTTCACCGTGCTGGATCATTTTTTCTACCGAGGAGTACATAGTGGAAAATACGTCGCACACTTCTGCTTCGCGATCCTCCTCGTAGTGGATGAGGCGAGTCGGGTCCGCTTGTCGGCACCAAGCGGCCATTGCCCGGAAATTGCAGCCGAAGCCGGATTCGTTGCCAAGCGACCACATGATGATCGACGGATGGTTTTTGTCCCGCTCCACCATGCGCTCCATACGCTCTACGTACGTCTGCTCCCACTCTGGATCATCGCTCAGCTGACTAATGTTGCCCGTTAACTGAAAGCCATGTGTCTCCAAATCGGTTTCGTCCATGACATACAATCCGTATTGGTCGCACAAATCGTAATAGCGCGGATCGTTCGGGTAATGCGCGGTACGAACAGCGTTGATGTTGTGACGCTTCATCATGAGCACATCTTCACGCATCGTTTCATACGGGACTGCCCGCCCGAGATTAGGATGATGATCATGGCGGTTCACGCCGTTAAGGCGAATCGCTACACCGTTCACGAAGAAGTTGTTTCCTTTTACTTCGATCCGTCGGAAGCCCACGCGAATCGGGATGACTTCTGTCTTTTCACCCGACTCCTGCTCAATTGCAAGCAGCAGGTGATACAGGTTCGGCTCCTCCGCCGACCATTTTTTCGGCTCCTGCACCGGAAGCTCCAAGGTCACGACCTTTTCCTGTCCGGCTGCCAGATCGCCTGCTCCGGTGTCGGTCAGCGAAGCGATAGGTGTGAAAGATTGATCTAACAGCTGTGCGGTCACGCTCACTCCGTCATAGGCAGTAGCGGAACTGTTTTCTACATGGACACGTACGCGCAGCATGCCATGGCGGAAATCATCATCCAGATCAGTCACGACCGCCAGATCTCTCACATGCAGCTTCGGTCTTGCAATCAGGGAAACATCCCGGAAAATCCCGCTCAAGTACCACATATCCTGATCCTCAACATACGTACCGTCCGACCATTGGTACACTTGAACCGCCAAGCGATTACTACCTTCCTGCAACAGCTCCGTCACATCAAACTCAGATGGCAAGCGGCTTCCCTGGCTATAGCCGACTTCTTTCCCGTTCAGCCACACATGAAAAGCGCTATCGACCCCTTCAAACCGCAGGATCACCTGATGATTTTGCCACGCAGACGCTACGGTAAACTCTCGTAAATAGCAGCCTGTCGGGTTATCTGATGGGACATGCGGCGGATCGACCGGAAACGGATAGTACAAGTCCGTGTAATGCGGTTTACCGTACCCTTGCAGTTGCCAATGCCCTGGTACCTGAATTCGGGCCCACTCCGTCGCATCATAATCGGCGGCAAAAAAGTTTTCCGGCACACGCAGTGGTGATTCTGCGTAAGCAAACTGCCAATGCCCATTCAACAATTGAAACCACGGTGTCGCGCCTCTTTCATACGTCAGTGCTCCCGATTCTTCCGGGTAAGACAAAAAGTAAGCCCGCGCCGCCAAGCGATTTCGCTCTAGCAGCTGATGATTTGCCCAGTCATACCGTTGATGCATCGATGTACACTCCTCTTTTTACGATTTCACGGTTCCTTGTTCCCTGTTCATTGCTTGCAGGGCCAAGGCGCCAGCACCGAGCATTCCTGCATCTGCACCGAGCTCGGCCAAGACGATCTTTGTCTGTTGATGAACGACATCCATGGCGTACCGTTGTACACTCGCTTGTACTGGTGCCAGCAATAGCTCCCCAGCCCGGCAAACGCCACCGCCAATCACTACGAGCTGCGGGTTGCACACGTTCACCAAGATAGACAAAGCCCAGCCAGTTACTTCACACGCTTCGTTCCATGCGCAGGTCGCCACCGCATCACCCTGTTCCACTGCCGTAGCCACCTGCTCAGCCGTAATCTGCTCGATCTGTCCATCGCACAGAGTAAACAGAGGAGAGGCTTTTGCTTGCCGCGGATTTGCATCGAGCTCCTCGTCCAAGCGTTCACGGGCCAATCGGGCAATACCTGTGGCAGATGCGACCGTCTCTACACAACCGAGCTTGCCACAATTGCATGGAGCAGTCAGCCCTGGGTAACGCACATGGCCAATCTCTCCCGCGAATCCGTGACTGCCGCGAACGAGCTTGCCTTCGTTTACAATCCCTGCCCCCACCCCCGTACCAAGCGGCACGAAAACGAGGTGACTTACCTTGCGACCCGCACCGAATATGGCTTCTCCGAGCGCAGCTGTCCGTAAATCATTTTCAAAAAAAAGCGGCAGCGCCACCAGCTTCGCGAGTGGTGTCCGCAAGTCTGCCTGATGCAATTGAAAGTTGGGCGAGTGAACTGATATCCCACTTTCCGCATCAAAAGGACCAGGAAATCCGATCCCTACTGACTCTATTTGAACGGGTGATTGATCCCGCAGTTCTTTAATCAAGGCAGCCATTCGCTCGATCAAGATGGGCAAGTTGTTATGAACTTTTGTCTCCTTGGCAGCCCTGAGGAGAATTCGCCCCTTCTCGTCCATGACCGCCCCTTTCATAGTCGTACCACCGACATCAAGGCCAATTACATGGCGCATGCTACTCCTCCCTTCTGAACCAGCTATTCTACTCGACTCGCTCCACATGCATCGGCTGACTTCTCAACCTCTGCACATCGTCGGGCGCAATCATACCCGCTCCAAACGACCGCGTATTCGCGGCGCCGCATGCCATCCCCAGCCAAATTGCATCTGGCCAGGCCAAGTCTCGCAGCCTTCCGACAAGGACACCCGCAAGCATGGAATCACCGCAGCCCACTGTATTTTTCACTTCGGTATCCGCTAACGGGATCGCCGAAATACGCCACGTCTCCTGGCCATCGCCAAACCACGCGCCCTCCTCCCCCAACGAGAGAAGGACTCGCTGGGCACCGCGCTCACGCAGCTCGCGTATCGCTCTGCAACGTGCATCATCGCCATCCAGCGAAAATCCGAGAATCGCTTCCGCTTCCGGTCGATTGGGCTTGATGAGCGAGGGTGTTGCTTTTATTCCTTCCAGCAGGGCCTGACCGCTCGTATCAAGCACGCATTCCGTTCCTTTCCCGGCGACACCTCGGATGAGCGCAGCGTATGCTTCGGCTGGAACGCCACCTGGCAAGCTTCCGGAAAAAACCATGTACTGTGCCTTAGCCGCCAGCTCGATCAAAAGCTCTTGCAAGCTACTGATCTCTTCTTCACTGGGTGCAGGTCCTTGCTCTAACACTTCTGTCACCGTTTTTTCCTGTTCGTCGAGAAAAGCGAGACATAGGCGAGATTCTCCGCTCGTTTCAATAAAGGAGGAGGTAATCCCCTCACGTTCGCAGCCTTCCACGATGAACCTCCCGTTGTGACCGGCGACAAAACCGCTAGCGACTACATCCTGCCCCAATGCTTTTGCTACACGGGCCACATTTAGCCCTTTTCCGCCGGGCAAGCTTAGTACATCAGCCGTGCGATGCAGCTCTCCAGAACGAAAATGCGAGAGGCGATACGTCTTATCGATGGCCGCGTTCAGTGTTACCGTTACGAGCATGCTATCTCACCTGCACAGTAACGAGCGGCTGCCCCATTTTTTGTTTGAACAAATTGATCACTTCTACAGGGGTTGGATCGACGCCGCGAATCAGAGCAGCGTACAGCGACACGAAGTCAGCCAAGTACACGATAGAAAACAACCGAGCCATTCGAGATACACCGTGAGAATGAACCACCCTTACCCCACCAGCGCGCTCACGCAAAATGTCAGCGCTGATCTCTACACGTTGGGTCGTCTTCTCGCTGTCCTCCAGATCGCGAATGAGTGTAAAATGAACACCCTTCAGCAGTGCAGACGGCGAATCCCAACCCACAGCTTCGTCGTGGTGAAGGCTCGGAATGGCGTTCCAAAATGCCATCAGCTTGCTGTTTTCCCCGAGCTGGTTTTTCCAACGCCATGCAGGGGCATCGAAAAACGGTAGCGTCCCGTACACGACAGGTATCAGTCCATCCATCTCGATAGCAATTTGTTTGGCTTCATTTTTCTCGATCGGAGAGTCTGTTCCGTAGATGTGCTTCCACTCCTCGAACAGGGCAATCGTCTCCTCTACCTCCGCACGCTTGTCGGAAATCAGCCCGAGCTTCGTCAGGATGGCGAGAATAGGCAGGAAAATGTAGCCGAGTACGATCCGCGGCATCATTCCGCCCGGCACGAGCAAACACGCATGATTGTATTCACGGGCCATCTCCAATACTTTTCCGCCCGCCGTAATCACGGCGATCTGTGCTCCTTTGGCGATAGCTGCTTCGTAGCCGCTGACGACTTCTTCTGTATTGCCGGAGTGGCTAACGACGATGACAAGCGTTTTCGCATCCACAAAAGCCGGAATGGTGTAGCCTTGATTTAACTGAAGCGGCACTTGCAGCTCGTCAAATAAATACGACTTGATCAAATTGACGCTCGCAGCCGAACCGCCACCAGTGCCAAGCACCACAATATTTTCAATTTTAACAGAAATATTAGATACATCTAAACTATCAGATAATTTTAGACCTGTTTTAAACTGTTCATCGTAGCTTTCCGTATCTTGCAGGGCAGAAATTGTGTCCAGTTCGCGCAATGCTTTCGCATCATCGAGATTTATACGCATGTAAAATCGTCCCTTCCTGTCCTTTTTTGTTAACGTACATTCGCTTTTCCGATACAACCACACATCTCCATCTTGGCGAGAGCCACTTCTTTGACCGCCTGCTTGGCCTGCTTCATATAGGTGCGCGGGTCGTTTTCCTGCGGGTTGTTGTCAAATACGCCCTTGATCGCTTGTGAAAACGCGATACGCAGCTCTGTCGCTACGTTCATTTTTGCCATGCCGAGCTGAACCGCCCGCTTCACCTGCTCCTCGGGAATTCCAGAGCCGCCGTGCAACACAAGCGGTACAGAAACACGACGAGCAATCTCTTCGATGCGAGCAAAATCAATGCGCGGCTCCCCCTTGTAAATCCCGTGAGCCGTACCAATTGCAGGAGCCAATGTATCTACGCCAGTCAACTCGATAAATCTCTCACACTCGATCGGGTCAGCAAGCGCAGCATCTGCATCATCGACAACGAGATCGTCCTCCACGCCACCGACTTTACCGAGCTCTGCCTCCACATTGACACCGCGCTCCCTAGCCAGCTCCACTACACGCCGCGTCATCGACGCATTTTCCGCAAAAGGATGCATCGACGCATCGATCATGACCGATGTGTAACCCGCTTCGATACATCGCATAATCAGTTCCTCTTCATGACAATGATCCAAATGCAGGGCAATCGGCACCCGGGCCTCTTCTGAGGCTACCCGGGCGATTGCTGCTACATACTCAGGTCCGAGATGCCGGACCGTTCCGACTGTGGTCTGTAAAATGAGCGGTGCGTTTGCTTCGCAAGCCGCCTCCACTACTGCTTGGAGCATTTCCATCGTGTGTACGTTGAATGCTCCTACACAATATCCTTGCTCCCTTGCTGTGCGCAGCATCTGTGTCGATGATACCAACGCCATATCGATCCCCCATTTCCTTTCTGAACTGGTAGTGTTTACTTGGTCACAACCTGCAAGCTCGCCAGCTCCAGGTTGATGCCCAGCTCCGCATACTTACTGACAAGATGCTGTGCCGCCGCATCCGTAATAATCCGATCCACATCGGACACCCCGGCGAACTTCGCCAAATGCGTCTCTCCGAACTTGCTGTGGTCGGCCAGCACGTAAACTTTTCTGGCGCGTTCCATCATGACCTGGTTGATTTGCGCTTCGGCCAGATTGAGCGTCGTCAGCCCATTTTCCGGATGAACCCCATCTGCTCCGATAAAGCATTTGAAGACAGAAAGTCCTCGCAAATTGTCCGCTGCGACAGAACCAACGAGCGCAAAGGATTTGTGGCGCATCTCTCCACCGATTAAGATGACGTGATGCTTGCCTTGACTGTTCAGCTCCATCGCGATGTTGACCGCATTCGTCACGACAGTCAGATCATTTAGGCCGCGCAGCAGCTTGGCGAGCTCCATCATCGTGGTCCCTGCCCCGAGAATAACCGTGTCCCCCGGCTGTATGTGTGACAGCGCCTGATGGGCAATCGCTTGCTTCTCTTCACTTCTCTCTTCCAGCTTTTCCGTGAAACTACGCTCCAATGGCAAGAAATTCGTAATCGTTGCGCCTCCGTGAATGCGCGTCAGCAGGCCATCGTTTTCGAGCTTGATCAAATCTTTTCGGATCGTTACTTCAGACACATCCAGCGCCAGACTTAATTGGCTGACGGTTACGCTCTGTTCTGCCTTCAATTGTTCGAGGATCTTGCTGTGCCGTTCGGCTGCTAGCATATGACTTCACTTCCTTACGATCATAAATCATATTGTTTCGTTTTGTTTCCGTTTTCCTTTCGTTTACTTTCACTTCGATCTTAGCATTGCAGAAAAACGAATGTCAAATAAGTTATGAAATTTTCCGAAAATAAAACTAGCCTGCTCTGGTTCTCGACCAAAACAGACTGGTTGGTTGCCTCTTTACCCGATATCCCGACTTTCCAGCATGAAATCAATAAACTTCTTATGCGCCCGTGAAAGCCATTTGTTTTTATGGTAGGCAATTTGTGCATAGAACAACAGCTCTTCCTCGCACGCTATCATTTTCACTTTTTGCTCATTCAACCAGGCTTCGACGCTAATATAAGGCATCAAGCTCACGCCTAGCCCGTTCGCCACACTCTGCTTGATCGCTTCCATACTGGAGAATTCCAGGTGGTGCTTCGGCTTGATCTCCCTTTTTTCCAGGAATCGTTGGAAAAACCGCCGCAGAGCACAATGCTCTCCACTGAAAATCATACATTCCTCGCCAGCATCCTCTATTTTTTCAAACGAATGATCGCGCCCCCCGATAAAAACCAGCCGCTCGGTAGAGAACTGCTCCACGACCAGATTCGGATCATCGAGCCTTGGCTCCAGCGTGATCACGATATCCAATAGACCTTCATGCAGCTTTTCCCGCAAGCGACTACAATCATCCATCACAAATGAAATATTTACACCTGGGTAGCTCGCTCTGTACTTGGACAAAATGTCACCCAACCGATAAATCGTAATCGTCTCCGAGGCCCCGATCCGCAGCTCGCCTTGCAACGATTGCTCATTCGCCGATATATCTTTGATCTTCGCATACGAAACCAGCAGCTCCTCAACATACGTGTACAGCTCGCGTCCATAGGCGGTCAACTGAATTTTCTTTCCGAGTCGATCAAACAAGGGGACACCCATTCCCTCTTCCAGCTGCTGAATATGGGATGTAATCGTCGCCTGTGAATATTGCAGTGCTTGTGCGGCCTTCGTAAAGCTGTTGAAATCGACGACTGCCTTAAAGGTTTGAAATTGGCGAATCTCCATGCCCGCTCCCCCTTGCCCGCACGTTTGTTATCAGAAATTCTAAAGATCATCTTCAGAACTTTCATTTTTACTAATAACCAATGATAGCATATGATTCTTGGTAAGTACCGGTACGGCTTGAACGATTCAAACACAGGAGCTGATTTTCGATGAAAAAAGTGTGCTTGTTATTACCGAACGGCTTTGAAGCAGTAGAGGCTAGCGTATTTACAGACGTAATCGGCTGGAACAAGGAAGAGGGCGACGGAACAACGGAGCTGGTGACCGTGGGAACGCGCAAAGAGCTGAAATGCACGTGGAATTTTACAGTGATTCCCGAAATGGTGATCGACGATGCGAATGTAAACGACTTCGATGCACTGGCACTGCCTGGCGGTTTTGAGCATGCAGGCTTTTATGAAGATGCTTATCGCGAGGACGTTCTCGCTTTCATACGTGAATTTGAAAAGCAAGGCAAAGTAATCGCCTCCATCTGTGTTGGCGCACTGCCCCTCGGGAAAAGCGGGATTTTGCAAGGACGAAACGCAACGACGTACAACCTGAACAACCAATTGCGGCAAAAGCAACTAGCTGCGATGGGTGCCAATGTCATCCCTGACCAATCCATCGTCATCGACAACAATATCATCACCTCGTACAACCCTTCGACCGCTTTTGATGTGGCATTCACCTTGCTGGAGTCGCTGACATCCCGCGAAAACACCGACCATGTGAAGCGCTTGATGGGGTTTCTTGTATAATAAAACCGGCATTTTGCCCAGTGCTCTTGGGTAAATGCCGGTTTCTTTCTGCTATTTAACGAACAAGCTCGCCAGCGCTCACTGTGTCTATATGAATGAGAATATCAAATGCTTGCCCAAGCGAAGTTGTTACCATGTTTGGTTTGCTTGGATGAGCAGAACCGAATCCGGTCAAAAACGGCCGTTCTTCCTCTAACCATTTTTTGGTGAGACCTGTAGCATTCCGTAAATCAACAAAGTATTGATCCTTTGAGACTTGATCCAGGGTGTGATTGAATGTTTTTGGATCATTCGATTCAATGGTAACTGGAACAATTTTATGTTCAAGGTTATACGCGTTGAATTCGCCTTTCCCGAATGAAGTTCCAATCGTTACATATTTCTTACCATAATGGTCAAGTAAATGCTGACCGGCGAGCTTCGGGTATACATCCGGCAACATATTGTTCTTTGCGATGTGCCCATTGTGCCCCCATACGATTGTTTTTCCCAGCTGTTCATGAGCCCACTTCGCATTCTCAAACATCGCGATATCATGCCTCAGAAATACTTCTGATGGATTCTCCGAAAAATTGATATATATGCCAGTAAATTGCTCAATGACCTTGGCGTGTTGCTTGATCTTTGCGAACTCCTTGGATTGGCCGTTCAGACCTTTTTTGTTTTGTTCCAATATTTTCGTGAGTTCTTTCGCTTGCTCATGATGTTTTTCCTGAATGGCCTTTGGCAAATCTGTATAGGCATTCAGGTCCTTCGTAGCTTCGGCAAGTTCCTTCATTTTTTCATTCACACGGGGCAGCAGGTCAGGCTTATATTTTTTTACATACTGTCTGATCTCATCATATACATTTTCGCTGACGTTTTGTACATCCATCCCGACCACTCGCAGTTTCTTTTTGATCTTGGGATTGGCATTGTACTCACGCATCCATTCCAGCATGTCTACGATTTCTTGTGTTTGAAATAGAGGCATTAGATATTCACTCGGATTCCCTTCTCCTGTGAGAACGTAATGATCGAGTTGCAATGCGTTGCCCCAGTTTTCTTCTAATACAAGGGTGGTAAAGCCCATTTCCATGACGAGAAATTCAACAAACCGGTGTTTCATCGTAAAAATTTCATGACTGCCATGATTTGCCTCACCTAAACCTACAATTGAAGCAGAACCGATCATTTTGCGCAGCGGTTCAATATCTTTAAGATCAGTCCCAGGCTCAGCGCTATTCAAGTGAAAAGATTTCAGCTCTAACCATTCTTTTGGACTTGGATTCTTTGCCTTCTTCCCTTGTTGTTCGCTGTCCATCTCGGTTAATGGAGTTGCGTACGTGGAATGGGCTCCTGTTAAGAGGAGACCACAAATCGATGCTGCGATGATGCTACTTCTGTAAAAGTTCATTTCTCTTTCCTCCTAAAAGCTTCGTTTGCTCAAAGTATGGCCCGTGCACTGCCTGTACAACAAGTAACCTTTTGTCATAAGTTTCAAACGCCCTGTTACCAACGGTTTCTCCCTACCCCATATGACAATCTGTCATCAAAAAAAGCACCGGATCTTGAAGATCGGTACTTTTGGAATAGCATTTCCAATGTCATATGCTGCGATCGGGGATAAGAATAGGCCATCCATCGCACCCTACCTACTAAAGGAGTGGTGAATCATGGATAATAAAAAGCGTTCCTCTGAGCACGATCCAACGATTGCGCCAAGTATGTACGGTCATGATCCATTAGAAGAAAAGGCGACGGAAGAAGAAGTGGAAAAAGGGGATTACACAAAGGTAACACGGCTATTCCTCGATCGAACGCCGGAAGAGTAAAGACGGGATTTCTCCCGTCTTTTTGTCATCTATAGGATACTCTCGGTTCGCGCCAGTTCAATTGCTTCTTCCCGGTTGCTGACACCGAGCTTCGAGTAAAGAGTGGAACAGTAATTCCGTACCGTTCCCTCCGATAAATATAGTTTGGTGGCAATCGATTTGTAACGCAGCCCATCCGATAAAAGCTGTAAAATCTCCCGCTCCCGTTTCGTCAATCCATACGGATCATTCGGGCTGTACTTCTCTAACTGTTCACGTTGGCGCTTCATCTCTTCGAATACGCGTGTGGCGATCGACTGATCAAGCCACGTTCCCCCGCTATAGATGAGCTTCATCGCTTCCATCATCTCTTTTGGACGAGTAGACTTCAGCATATATCCTTCCGCCCCATGCTCCAACGCTGATGCTGCCTGTACCGAATCCTCAAACGTTGTCATGATTACAATCTTCATGTTCGGCCAGCGTTCTTTCATTTGAAGGAAGGTTTCCAGTCCGTTCATCCCTTGCATGTGCACGTCCATTAACACGATATCCGGCTGGTGTCGCTCACACTGTTCTAATGCTTCTTGCCCATCACTCGCTGTACCCACAACGATAAAGTTGTCCTGCTGGCTTAAAATTTGCTGTAAGCTGTCGGCAATCATCACTTGATCGTCAACAATAAGCAGACGGATACTTCCCTGTCCAGCTTCTGCCTGTATGGGAACATTACAAATGACAACGGTCCCTTGCCCTGATTGTGAATGAACGGACAGCGTACCTTGCTGTTGCTCAAGCCGTTCTTTTATTCCCTTTAGTTCTAAGCCGAATTCGATGGATTCTAGTCCGTTGCCATTATCTTCGATTTGTAAACGGAGTTGCTGACTTTCGAAATACAGATCAACAGCTATCACACTTGCTTGGCCGTGACGAACCGCATTTGTAAGCAATTCTTGCAGGCAACGATATAAAGAAATGCTCATTTTTTGCATAACGAGCGTCTCACTACCGATCACACGGAAGTTGACCGTTACACCTGTTGACTTCATAAATTCTTCCGTCAGTTCCAGGAGTGACTCACTTAACGACTGGTTGAACCGAGCATGAGCATGAGAGAGCTGATGCAAATGCTTTCTGATATCATCCAGGCTGCCCTGTGCTATGGAGACAAGTTTATCGACTCGTTCGACCTGTGAATCAGGAACCGAGGATCGGAGCGACTCAACGCCAACAATTAGAGAGGTTAACGAATGGCCAATCGTGTCATGCAACTCATGTGACAGCCGATTACGTTCCTCGATCATTGTCAGCTCTTCGATTTGCTTAATATGCTGCTCCAATAATTGCTTCTGTTCTTGAATGATACGGCCTTGCTTATGAGACTCAATTAATATGCTAAATGCCATCCCAATCGCAAAACCAAAGCTGCAACTAAACATGAACTCGTACGGGAGACGATTGGTAATCAACCCGTTTAAAGCCGGAAAAATAATCCCACTAGAGATTCCCGTCCACATATACGTTCTGCGACTACTGGCCACACCAATAATGATTACTAGTAAAACGAAAGGCCAAGTCCATCCAGGTGCTACAAAGGCCACAAATAGATAAAAAAAGCCTGTCATTACGACTTCGACTGCCAGATACCAATCTTTTTTTCTATATTGAACGATCAATGGAATGGCATAAACCAAAAGGGCACTAAGGATGATGACTCCGAACGGAACGGCTATCATTGCCGGATACATAATATCTGCGATGACGATGATACCTAGCCAAATCGTTCGCAAGGCAAAAATCACCCAATTGTACCAGAACCATTTTTTTATGTTGAATAACATTTTTCATGTACTCCTGCTCATTTGAATGGTAAGGAATTTCCCGAATGTTTCTGACTCATCATGCATCATCATTTCCCGATTCGTCAAGCAGAATGAGCCGTGTCATATAGCCTTTATGACATTTTATCATGCCGCAAATATGAACGGTTAGCACGATGTCATACATAGATAGAACGGTATTGTCACTATGTGATTTTACAGCCCTGAGAATAAGGTGGATGTGTAAAGACAACACATTTCAACTTACAGGAGCGATGAGAAATGAAACCATTCCCTATGCAAAAAGGAGCGTCCCTTACGTTATCTGCATTATTGATAGGAACGCTGATACTTCCTACTTACGGTTGTGCGGAAGCAAGTGTGGACCAAGCAATCACGCAACAACAAAATACGGATCATGCCAAAATAAAAGAAGCGATTGATAAAGCTGCTGCCAGCGAAAACATTCCAGGTGTCCTCTTTGCAGTAAAGAAGGGAAATGATTTCTGGTCGTATGCTTCCGGCGAAGCGAATATAGAAAGTAAGAAACCGATGGAAGCTGACTTTTCATTTCGAATCGGGAGTATAACGAAATCGTTTGTCGGTGTAGTGACCCTGCAACTAGCTGAGGAAAAGAAGCTAAGCCTCGATGACTCGTTGGAAAAATGGCTCCCAGGTGTCGTCCAAGGAAACGGATATGACGGTAACAAAATTACGATTCGTCAGTTATTAAATCATTCGAGTGGAGTGGCAGACTACTTAGATGATGAACTCAAGGAAAGTATAATCCAGAACTCCACTCAAACGTTTACAGCTGAACAACTCATTTCTCGCGCATTAAAGCATACACCGACTACCGGTGGCTATTCGAATACGAATACAGTGCTGATGAAACTCGTTATCCAAAAGGTCACAGGAGAAACGGTTGCCGAACAAATCAAGAAACGAGTGATTGAGCCGCTTCAACTAACAGAAACGTTTTTCCCGGCAAAGTCTCAATCCATTCCGAAAAACAGTCCGAATGGATACTTTAACAATGCCGGTACATTAATGGATATAACTGACCTTAACCCTTCGTTTGCAGACGCAGCAGGGGCTATGATCTCGACTACGAAAGATTTAACAACGTTCTTTAGCGCTTTATTGGGTGGAAAATTGTTAACACCTGAGATGCAGAAAGAAATGTTAACCACTGTTTCTAATCCACACGGGAAATTCGGACTTGGTATTCAGGAAGTAACATTGCCGAATGGCACTACCATATGGGGTCATCAAGGTGGCATTCCTGGATTCACCAACTTCGCAGGTGGAACAAAAGACGGCGAGCACGTGATCGCGATGAGTATCAATGCATTAGGAGATACTGTTTCTCATATGGAGAACATCCAGATGACTGAATTCTCGGGACAAGCCAAGCAACCATCCACCCCGGATCAAGCAGCTCAAAAACATGGGAAAGAAATGAAGGACTTCATTGATCAGAAAGCAAAAGTCGAGGGAGTCCCTGGAATAATTGCTGCTGGGTTAAGAGACGGAGAATACTGGTCTTATGCAGCGGGTGTAGCCAACCTCGATCATAAAAATCCGATGGAGCCAGACTTTACTTTCCGTATTGGCAGTGTCACAAAGGCGTTTGTTGCTACCCTTGTCTTACAGTTGGCTCAAGAGGAAAAGCTGAATCTGGATGACTCGGTAGAAAAATGGCTCCCAGGTGTGGTAAAGGGCAATGGGTATGACGGCAACAAAATCACGATTCGTCAGTTATTGAACCAAACGAGCGGGATTGCAAGCTATACGAGTACAGACATGCGGTACGCTACCTCATTCCCTCAATATACCGTTGATGACCTTGTACGTATGGGACTGGCAAAGCCGCCAGTATTTCAACCGGGAGCAGGCTGGGACTATTCGAATACAAACACCGTGCTAGCTGGTCTTGTTATTCAGAAGGTGACAGGAGAAACGTACGATGTGCAGATGAAGAAACGAATCCTCGACCCGCTTCAGATGACAGATACATCCTTTAGTGGTAGTAATCCAAAAATCCCGGGCCAGCATGCAACAGGCTATAACATGAATCAGGCAGGGAAACTGTATGATTTCACAGAGTATAATCCTTCATGGGCGAATGCCGCGGGGGAAATGATCTCGACAGGGAAAGATTTGACCGCCTTTTTTAGTGCGCTTTTGGGTGGGAAACTATTAAGTGACGAGATGATGAAGCAGATGACAACAGGTGTGGAATCACCTTTTGGCAAATATGGACTGGGACTTTATGAGGTGACACTGCCGAATGGAAAGACCTATTGGGGTCATGGAGGCGGCATTCATGGGTTTGAAACGTTAGCGGGTGGTACCTTAGGCGGGAAGGATATTTTGGTGACGAACATCAATGCGGTTGGTCCAGAACCTGTCATCGCTAATCAAGCCATGTTCGAAAAGGAATTTAGCCGTTAAGTTAAAAAGGAAAAATGATAGAAGGCTTTTGCCTTGGGAACTCCAAGTGCAATAAGCCTTTTTCCTTTTCAATTATATCTATAAATTTATTTATGTATATGCTATTAAAACATAATTTGTTTTATCGATAACTCGACCTTAGAATAGCAACTGTATCCCAATCAAAAAATACAGGAGGCAATATAGTATGACCCCATCAATTAAATAGGTACTGACATTGCTCCTTCAAGTGGCTGCGGAATGTTTATTGATTCAGAATGTCACGTATGGCTGCATCGATCTTCTGGGCAGTTACATGTCGGCGGTTTACAAATGAGAGCATATGGGGTGTAACTAAACTTCGCATATGTTTGGATGTTTGGGCTGGCCCAAGATTGCACCCGTATCCATCGGTAATCCGATCAGGAAAATGTCCCATGCGTTCGCGCAGGTGTGAGTTATAACGTAAATTGAGACTGTTTATCTCGGACATTCCGTCGCGGGCAGAGGAAACGGTCGGGGCCGAGATGGCAGCAAGCTGGCACCGGAATAGGAAATTTCCGGTGCCAGCTTGCTGGTGTTCTTAATGTGATGAAGAGCCAATGAGTTGCTCGGCAATGCTTTTGGAAAGAGTCAACGTATTAATTTCAGAAGGCATCGCATTGATATTAAGGGTTTGTACATAATCCCCGCCGCGAGTTCCACCTGTGAACGTTGCGAATCCTGGAACGTTGCCGCCATGCCCCCAAATCGTAATACCATTCGTCAGCTTTGTTCCAACGATCCCCAAGCCGTATTCACCTGCTGGAGTTTCAACCCCAGTTAACATCTGATCTAAAGTAGCTGGTTTTAATAGCTTGCCACTAAGTATAGCACTGAAGAATGTATTCATATCATCCGCTGTGGAGATCATAGATCCCGCAGCATCTGCCCAAGAGGGATTCATTTCGGTTCTGTCTATGAATTGACCGTCGAGTACGAAGTATCCTCGTGCATGTTCACCTGGAATAAACGAGTAGTCGTCGGGTACATACGTGCTCGTTAGGTTAAGGGGAGCTATGAAACGTTTCCTAATATGTTCCCCGTATGTTTCTCCAGTAGCCTTCTTAATAATCATCCCTGCCAGTACCGTATTCGTATTGGAATAAACCCATTTCTCTCCAGGCTTAGAGATTGCCTTCATATTCAGTCCAGTACGAACTAATTCGTCAGCAGTAAAGGAATGTAACGGGTTTGGGAGAAATTTATCGAGAAAATCCTTGTGGTCTGAATAGTCAGGAATACCGCTTGTTTGGTTTAATAGTTGCCGAATCGTGATATGATCCCCTTCATATTCAGTACCCTTAACAACATCAGGCAGCCATTTTTCTATCGTGTCATCCAGGTTCAGTTTTTGTTCATCAACAAGCTGAAGAACGACCATTGCAGTAAACGTCTTTGTTAGACTACCGATCCGGAAAGTAAAGTTCGTCTTAACCGGGTCAGTACCGTAAATGCTTGCTTCACCGGAAGCATATGCCCATTTTGATCCTTTGTTTGAGGAAGCTACAATTATGCCCGGTATATTTTGATGGTTAGCAGCTTCATCGATAAGTTGCTTGGCTTTGGTCTGCGAATCTTGACTGTAAGTAGTAACGAGGGGATCCGCCTGCTTTGCAAAACCAGTTCCTTGTAATGGCAGTAATAGAGTCGCGGTAATCATTGTCGATACAGTGAGCATAGAAATTTTGTTCATTTCGTTTCTCCTTTTGATTAAAGAATCGTATTATTCATTCATTCGTTGCGAAGCGATTTGTCTCCCCGAGTATTGCAAAGTAATTGTCATACTGCCAAGATGCCATTATGTCACCATGATGCGTTTTTACTGTCATATGACGGCTTATCGCCCGATTAGGACGGGATTATGATGGTATCATTAGAGAATGGAAGAAAATCACAGAAAGTTAATGGAGGGCTACTCACTATCATGGCAACAGAAAATATGGCCCGTCACTCTGGACAGGCACAGGCCACTCACAAAGGATCGACTCTCGCCTTGTACGCTCTGACACTCGGTGCATTTGCGATCGGGATGACAGAGTTTATCATTATGGGGCTGCTTTCCGAGGTAGCCACCAGTCTGAATGTTTCCATACCACTGGCTGGATTCCTTATCACAGGATATGCATTGGGTGTCGCTATCGGCGCTCCCATCATTACAATCGCAACCCACAAAATGCCGCGCAAAGCACTTTTACTATTTCTTATGATTTTATTTATCGCGGGAAATGCGCTAGCCGCTCTCGCACCGAATTATACGGTTTTGATGTTGGCTCGCATCCTAGCTGCTCTTACTCACGGATCGTTCTTCGGTGTGGGTTCGGTCATTGCCGCAGAGCTGGTTCCCAAGGAAAAACGCGCGGGTGCCATCGCGATCATGTTTACGGGACTGACACTGGCAAATATTTTGGGTGTACCGATTGGAACATTTCTGGGGCAAGCGTACGGCTGGCGCTCTACCTTCTGGGCGATCACGATTATCGGGATCATTGCATTAATCGGAATCGTTATGCTCGTTCCGAAGGTAACCAGTGCAACATCTAGTCTGCGGCAAGAGCTCGGCGTGCTCAAACACCCAGCAGTTCACATCGCGCTTTTGATGACCGTATTCGGATTTGGTGGCGTATTTACTGCGTTTACGTACATTTCGCCAATCCTGGTGGATATCACGGGCTTTTCCCCCAGCTCTGTTTCGTACATCCTCGTCCTGTTCGGCGTAGGGATTACGATCGGGAATATTTACGGAGGAAAATTGGCAGACCGCAAGCTGTTTCCTTCCTTGCTCGGGATACTTGTCGCACTGGCGCTCATTCTCGCTGTGTTCAGCTTAACCGATCAAAATAAGATCCTCACCTTGATAACCGTATTCCTTTTGGGGATTGCCGCATTTGGTACGGTTCCTGGCTTGCAGCTCCACATGCTGAACACAGCCAAGGAAGCACCTACGCTCGCCTCGACACTAAACATCGCGGCCTTCAATCTGGGAAATGCGCTTGGTGCCTATATTGGGGGCGTCGTGATCGATTTTAACTTTGCAGGAGGTCTTTCTGCTGTTCCTTGGGTCGCTTCACTCGTGACGGTCATCGGAATTTTGTTTACGATATGGGGAGCACAGCACCAGAAACGTCTCAGTTAAGAAAGGATAGCCAACATGGTGGACTTTGAATGGTACCGAAGCTTTATCAGCATCTATAAGCATAGCTCCGTATCGGAAGCTGCCAGAACGAGAATGATGACCCAACCAGCCATGAGCCAGCATCTGGCCTCCCTGGAAGCAGAGGTGGGGGAGCCATTATTTACACGAGCTCCCCGAAAAATGATTCCTACCGAGAGAGGCAAGGCTCTCTATACACAGGTGGTTCCGCTCATCGAAGCTTTGGAAGAAACCACGCAAACCCTCAAGACGAACGGTGCCACATCTTTACCCGTGATTCGAATCGGGTCAGCGCATGAGTTTTTCCGTGAGAAGCTAGCTCCGCATATCGGAAGCTTCCAAATGCGCGTCATCGCCTATCTCGGTGTCGCTTCCAAGATACTCGAATTCCTGTTGGAGGAAAAAGTAGATCTCATCGTCATGTCGCAAAAGCTTTCCGCGCCAGGCGTCGAATATATTCCGTACATGCAAGAGGAATTTGCTTTGGTGGCACCTCCCGATTACAGTGAACCAAAATTTGACGACAAGGAGTCTTTTGAATCGTGGCTATGCTCCCAGCCGTGGATCAGCTATGATTTGGATTTGCCGATCATCCGCCGTTTTTGGCGCGAGCATTTTCAGAAGCGACCACAAACGCATCCGACACACGTCGTACCGGATTTGCACAGTGTGCTGAAGGCTATCAAGCACGGTGCTGGCATCAGCCTGTTGCCCACATTCATGCTGGATGACCATTTGTCCAGAAACAAAGTAAAGATCATGTACCCGTCCTGTACGGTTCATAACGACCTATACTTGGCATACCACGTGAAAAACCGGAATCTGCCTCATCTGAAGACATTGATTGAATCGCTAAAAAAGACGGCTTGATCCACACTTTCGTCCAAGCTAGAAAAAGGGCTGTCATCCTTTGATGGATAACAGCCTTCTTTTTAACTCTTTTTTTCAGACAAACAAGACGCTTGCTTTTTTATCAATTGAGTAGTAAAGTGATAATAAGCTCAGCGAAGGGAGGCAAACTAACATGCGTAATAACACCATAGGCTCATTAATCTGGTTACGCTTGATGCGGTTTACCACCCAAAGCAACCAGCTGTCAAATGAGTTTCTCAAACGCTTCGATTTAACAACAGCTCAATTCGATGTCCTGATGCAAATAAGCGTCTACCAGCCTCTCACCCAGTCGGAGTTAGCTGAGAAGGTAACCGTTACACAAGGTGGTATTTCTCGGATGCTCGTCAGACTTGAAAAAGAGGGCTACATTGTACGCAAGCAGGATTGGAAAACGAAAACGATCAGCCTAACCGAAAAAGGGGAAGCCGTACTGGAACAAGCCTTTCCTGAACAACTAGCGTTTCAGTCGTCATTCTTCGATGAGGTACTGAGTGAAGAAGAACAAAAAACGCTTTACACCCTAATGACACGCATTCATAAAAATAGCCAAAAAAAAGAATTACCGCCTGTGTAATTTTTTTCACCATCACTTGATTAGTCAAGTTAAACAAGGAGGAACTACCATGTACACCATTCCAGGCCATCACCATGTATCTATGTTAACCAAACATGCTCCATCAAATAATCACTTTTATCAAAACGTATTGGGACTGCGCAGAGTGAAAAAAACCGTCAACCAAGACGATCCGTCGATGTATCACCTGTTTTACGGAGATTTGACAGGCAGTGCAGGAACCGAGTTGTCGTTTTTTGAAATGCCGATGGTAGGAAAAACCGTACGCGGCACGAACGCGATCACTCGAATCGGACTGCTCGTTTCGTCACTGGAGAGCTTGACCTTTTGGAAAAAGCGCTTTGAACAACTGAATGTTCACCATGGCGAGATTACCAAGTACGCTGGCCGCGATGCCTTGCATTTCGAAGACTCGGAAGGCCTGCGAATGATCCTGATCAATAACAACGGCGAAGGAGTTCCATCGAATTGGGCTCCATGGGACGAATCCGTGGTCGAAGAAAAGCATCGCATCTTGGGAATCGGCACGGTTGAGATTACCGTCCGTTCCTTGGACAAATTAGCCAGTCTGTTAACAGACACATTCGGTTATACCGAGGTATCACGCTCAGAACAAGAAGCCATTTATCAATCCGTCGCTGGTAAATCCTTCGGTGAAATTGTCATCAAGCAGGAAGAGGGAACACCTGAAAAACCGGGTCGAGGAAGTGTTCATCACTTGGCGATTCGCGTGAAAAACGATGAAGAGCTGCAATACTGGGATGACGCCGTTCGTAAACGCGGTTTCCGTTCAACAGGGATTGTGGATCGATTCTACTTCAAAAGCTTGTATTTCCGTGAGTCAAACGGCATTTTGTTCGAAATTGCAACAGACGGTCCTGGCTTCACAGCAGATTCAACCGTCGAGGATCTCGGAAAAGCTTTGGACTTACCTCCATTCCTCGAAGAACGCCGAGCAGAAATTGAAGCGAAATTGACACCTATTGATTAAAAGGAGTGAATCAACATGGAACAATATCGTATCGACACCAAAAAGGGACTTGAATTCGGCCTATATTCGATTGGCGACCATGTCCCGAATCCACACACCGGCTCCAAGATTTCTACTGAACAGCGCATCAAGGAATTAATCGAAGCAAGTAAGCTGGCAGATGAAGCAGGACTTGATGTATTCGCTGTCGGCGAAAGCCACCAGACGTATTTTACGACGCAAGCACATACCGTCATTCTGGGTGCGATCGCACAAGCTACGAAAAACATTAAAATCGCTAGCTCCGCCACTGTATTGAGCACATCTGATCCGGTCCGCGTGTATGAGGATTTCGCTACCTTGGATCTGATCTCAAATGGTCGGGCAGAAATTGTTGCCGGACGCGGTTCCCGAGTAGGAGCGTATAGCCTCCTCGGCTACGATGTGCGCGACTATGAGGAATTGTTTGAAGAGAAAATGGACCTTCTTCTCAAGCTAAATAACGAGGATCGCGTTACGTGGGAAGGGCAGTTCCGTGCACCACTACAAAACGCTACGATCCTGCCGCAGCCTTTACAAGGACGTCTTCCTATCTGGCGTGCAGTAGGGGGACCACCTGCAAGCGCGATTAAAGCCGGTCAAGCTGGTGTACCTATGATGCTGACCACACTTGGAGGTCCAGCCATCAACTTCAAGGGTTCCGTCGATGCTTACCGGGAGGCTGCGAAGCAAAATGGTTTTGACCCAGCGACCTTGCCAGTAGCGACAACGAGTTTGTTTTATACAGCCGACAAGACTTCGGATGCGCTTCGCGAGTTCTATCCTCATCTAAATGGTGGGTTTATCGCATTGCGTGGCGGTGGCTATCCGAAGCAACAGTTTGCACAGTCTGTCGATTATCGTGATGCGTTAATGATAGGAAGCCCTGACGTCATCATCGAAAAAATGCTTTACCAATACGAAATGTACGGACAACAACGCTTCATGGCGCAAATCGATTTTGGCGGCGTACCTTTTGATAAAATTGCGAAAAATATCGAACTGATCGCAACGAAAATCTTGCCAGAAGTGAAAAAGCATACAACCAAGTCCTAACCATAAAAGGAGTGGCACCTATGAAAATCGTCGGAATTGCAGGTTCTAATGTAGGCTCGAAAACAAGAACAGCGATGGATTTGACACTCAAAAAGGCCCGGGGAAAATACCCGGATGCAGAAATTACGCTGCTTGACCTGGCCGAGTACAATCTCGTCTTCAGTGACGGTCGGAATTACACCGATTACGAAGGCGACACCAAGTTCGTGACTGAAACCATCATGGGAGCCGATGCGCTTATCATTGGAACACCCACATTCCAAGCATCCATCCCAGCCACATTGAAGAACATTTTTGACCTGTTGCCCGTCAACGCATTCCGGGATAAAGTGGTCAGCGTATTGGTCACAGCAGGAACGTCAAAGCACTATCTCATGGCGGAACAACAGTTGAAGCCGATCCTCTCTTATATGAAGGCGCATATCGTACCCACTTATGTCTTTATCGAAGAGAAGGATTTCAACCGCAAAGAAATCATCAATGACGATATTCACTTCCGCCTGGAGCGTCTCGTCGAGGATACGGTACTGCTCGTCGATGCGTATGCAAGGATTCGGGAGCAAAAAGATGCGGAGTACGATTTTTAATCGAATCAACTTTATCTCAAATTAGAGAAACTTGATTCAAAGACATCAACCGAAAGAGTTAGGAGGTGATCGTCATGTAGTAGACACCTGAAGGCCTATACATGACACCATCTAATTCAAAAACAAAAATTCTAGGAGGAATTATCCATGACAACGAAAAACCACAATGTAATTGATGTAAACGATGCAGCTCTGTTGTTGATCGACCACCAAAGCGGTTTGTTCCAAACAGTAGGGGACATGGATGTGCCAACACTCCGCCGAAACGTGATCGCCCTTGCAAAAGTGGCAAAGCTGCTGAATATCCCGACACTCACAACTGACTCTGTACCAACTGGCCCGAATGGCCCATTGATCCCAGAAATCGCTGAAATCCTGCCAAATAACGTGTATGTACCGCGTAACGGTGAGATCAATGCTTGGGATAACCCTAATTTTGTAAAAGCGGTTGAAGCCACTGGCAAGAAGACCCTGATTATTGCCGGTACACTCACCAGCGTTTGCATGGCGTTCCCTACCTTGTCTGCACTGGCAGAAGGCTACAAAGTCTTCACAGTTATTGACGCATCGGGTAACTGGAGCAAGATGGCGACAGATATTACACTGGCTCGCGTAGTGCAAGCAGGAGCAGTTCCTATTGATACACTCGCTGTCATGTCCGAACTGCAAAAAACATGGAACCGCCCAGATGCCCTAGAGTTCGCAGAAATTTATGCGGAAGTAATGCCAAACTACGGCCTGCTCATCGAAAGCTTCCAAAGAGCGTTTAAAGAAGGCCAGGCAGCTAAGTAACCTGCCGTCCAACAACCATCATAAATAAAAGACGCGGATCTTCTTCTCAAAAGGAAAGAAGGTCTGCGTCTCTTTTATTTTTCTATCTTCTGCTTCTGTCCAACCAAACCAAAGAAAAACATATCCACCCATTGCTTCATACTCAACGTTACTCGCTCACGATTCGATGCTTCCCAATGCCGTCCCAGCTCATTTTTGTACATCGTGAAGTACATCATCATCATTTCTTCTGTCAGATCACGCTGAATATAACCCTCCTGCTTCCCAAGCGCGACAAACTTCGTAAAAAAATGCCTGATTTTTTGTTCGTATTCGCTTTCTATTCGTTGCAGCAAGCCACTTAATTCAGAAAAGGGGGGCTCCTGTTAATCGGTAGATTGATTCCGTTAGTATTTCAACTGTCTGGAAAAATGCTGATACTCCTTAATTCTTATATGCGCATCACACGTTCTGCCGCTCCTTCATGGAAGCATCACTACCTCATTATGATTGGTGTAAAACCGGAGGCTCAAGGCAAAGGAGTCGGCAAAGCCCTGATGCAACACCTGTTTCAAACCATAAAGGATGACCACGAATCGCAGGGAATCGCGCTGGATACGGAAAAAGAAGAGAATGTGGGTTTGTATCGCAAACTAGGATTTACGTTACGAGAACAAACTAAAATCGATGATGTGCCTGTGTATTGTATGGTCTATCAAAAAAATCACTAGAATGACGGATACATGCTGCCGCCACTTCGCATTATGTTACAATTATTGTAAGAAACACACACATCGATGGAAGCGAGTTGATCTTATGAAAAAGAAAGTGATCCTGGCCGGCGGCACTGGCTTTATCGGCAAGTATCTGGCAGACAAATTCAATCAACTTGGCTACGAAGTAATGATCATCGCAAGAACTTCCCCTCATATAACATGGGACAATCACGCAAAAATCGTGGAAGCTTTGGAAGATTCCGAGCTGCTCATCAACCTGGCGGGCAAATCCGTCAACTGTCGTTACCATGATAAGAACAAGGAAGAAATCCTGAAATCTCGGACAGAGACCACTCATATACTCGGCAATGCTGTTTTGGCTTGCAAAAACCCACCTTTGCTCTGGCTCAATTCCAGCACAGCCACCATCTATAGGCATGCGGAGGATCGTCCCATGACAGAAGCGAGTGGGGAGATTGGAACAGGCTTTTCCGTTGATGTCGGGAAGCAATGGGAAGCGGCCTTCTTTTCCTTTGATTTGCCGCATACGAGACAAGTTGCCTTACGCATGGCAATCGTGCTGGGTGAAAACGGCGGGGTTATCGATCCATACAAAAATCTCGTTCGCTTTGGCCTTGGGGGTGTACAAGGGTCTGGCAATCAGCGTTTTAGCTGGATTCATGTCGAAGATATCTTCCAGATCATTCTCTTCTTGAAAGAGCGAACAGACTTAAGCGGCGTATTCAATTGTTCTTCTCCACACCCCGTCACAAACCGTGAATTCATGCAGCATTTTCGCAGCGTGATGAATCGAAGCTTCGGACTGCCTTCTCCCAAATGGATGCTCGAAATGGGGGCCATAATGATCGGAACGGAAACAGAGCTGGTGCTGAAAAGCCGCTGGGTCATTCCAGAAAGGCTTGAGCGTGAAGGGTACCAATTTCGTTTTGCCCATATTGATAAAACGTTGCAGGATATCTTGAAATGACCGAAAAACCTTCCAAGAACTATGTTCTTCACGCAAAAATAGGGACGTTACCTTTATTGACGAGCCACATCTCGTAGCCAAAATGGGGCAAACGGAAACCTGGATGACCTTTTTTAAAAGACACAGAATAGAATACACATGCCTTCGTGAGTGAAGTACAAGGAGAGATCGTTTCATTTTGAACGGTCTCTTTTTTTATTTCCCCACAAATTTGTATCTGTCACTATACTTCATCAACTGCACGGCTTTTACTTTGCTACCTCTTTGCTAATAGCATCATTGGATTTTAATTCCTGCTCATTCCCTTACACTTCCTTAACATGGGAAAAGTCATTTCTCAATATAAGCGTGATAGGATCGTACAAGAAACAAGCAGCAGCTTTAAAAGGAGACTTCGTATGAAAAAATGGATGTTTACTCTAACGGCGTCACTCGTACTCTCGACCCTTTTCGGTTACGGTCAAACCCATGCTTCCGGTACGAATTCAGCTGGTGTCCATAATGGTAAAACACGTTCTGTAGGCAGCCTTTCCTTTATTGGAGAACAAACCATTCCATATGGCCAGCAGTTTGAAGGAACGACTATTGGAGGACTTTCAGGTATTCATTATGATCCAAAAAAAGGACAGTGGCTCATCATCAGTGATGATCGGTCTGATAAAAACCCTGCGAGATTCTACCAAGCAAAATTAGCCTACGATCATAAACAGTTTCAACCGGTTCAACTATCCGGTGTAACATTTTTAAAGCAGCCAAATGGAAGCTATTATCCCAATCAAAAACAATTCGCAACGCAAGGTGGAGAAATCCCGGATTTGGAAGACATTGCGGTAGACCCTAAGGATGGAACCATCTGGTATACAACGGAAGGCAGCCGATCACATGGCATGAATCCATCAGTTAAGCATGCGACCAGAGATGGGAAGTATTTATCTTCGTTCCCGGCGTCAAAGCTATTCACCATGACTCCAAAGCTCGAAATCGGACCTCGCCAAAACCAAAACTTTGAAGGTCTCAGCTTTTCGCCAGACGGTTCGACTCTTTGGGTTTCTATGGAAAACGCTGTCTATCAGGATGGAGGACTCCCTACGGTAAACGCTGGATCGCTCTCGCGCATAACGCAATATGATCGCAATGGAAATATGAAAGCGCAATATGCCTATCCGGTTGATGCCATCCCTGCAAAACCGGGTCCTGGAAAGTATGCGGATAATGGGGTAACAAGTATTCTCGCTGTCAATGATCATCAACTCTTGCTGACAGAACGAGCCGGAGTTGAAGGAGCAGATGGAACCTTCTCCTTCCATGTTCGTGTGTATGAGATTGATACAACAGGTGCCACTGACATTTCCAATCTGGATTTGTTACTTGGAAAGAATATTACTCCCGTTAAAAAACGGCTGGTCCTCGATTTATCCAAATCAGGACGGCATATCGATAACATCGAAGGAATAACGTGGGGACCCAAGCTTCCGAACGGGCACGACAGCTTGGTTCTGGTTTCAGATAACAACTTTGCAAGTACACAAACCACTCAGTTTTTAGCTTTCGAAGTGCTACCTAAAAAGTGAGCAATGGGGTATAGGAAAAGGGGCTTTCCCCAAAAAGTCATGAAAATGACTAGGGATCGCCCCTGCTTCTATTTCCTTTATCCTTTCACCGTAGCAATCGGCGCCACTTCGGCTACAATCTCAGCCATCCCATGATCCACATGCGACCGAATCACAGGAGTAATATCTTTATAGGCATAAGGCGCCTCTTTTTTCAGCTCTTCTTCCCATTTCTTCAAAATATCGCTCCGTCCGCGCAAGTCCGCCCGCTTCGGGTCAATCGGATTGATCACGCGGAAGTTAGCAAGAAACTCGCGAAATCGGTCATCGTCCACTTTCACAGCATCTCCGCGAGAAAGTGCACGACCTGCACCATGGCTTGCGCTATACAAGCTATCCCGATTGCCGAGCCCCGCCAAAATAAAGCTGTGCGAGCCCATGGAACCGGGAATAAACACAGGTTCACCCGTATACTGAAACGGCGTGCCCATCATTTGCTCGGCCGATTTCGCCGTACACGACCCTTTTCGATGCAAAAATCCGCCCACCTGCTCCAGCTGCTCTTCCCACAAATAATTATGAGGCGCATCGTACAACAGCCTGTGTTCAAAATCGCCCAACACATCGGAAATCGATTTGTACATCATCAGACCCAGCATCAATCGATTGGCAAATGCAAAGTTCGCCGCATTGTGCAGGAGACTCCAAAACATTTTCCACTGTGGCAGGGAACGCTCTGAAAGAGGCAGTGGATACATGCCGTTATCCGGATGCTTCAAGGAAGTCGGGTACATCTTTTTCAACATCTCTTTGATCCATGCACCGCTGTTATAACCAATGGAAACAGAACCGGTATGAATCATGAGGACGACTTGCCCTTCTTTCAGCCCCCACTGACTGGCGATAGAGCCCTGATGCACTTTTTTGACCACCTGAATCTCAAAAAAATGATTCCCTCCGCCAAGTGAACCGATTTGTGCATCCCGGGAAAGCTCGGCAGGGCCGAGAAAGTCATCGAGGCCAATCGTTGATTCCGCGATAAAGGACCCCATTTTATTAACATGGTTCAAATCCAGCTCCTGCTGTTTCTCGTTGTAATAACGCCAAATTCCCTCGCTATTCGCTTCCTTGTGGCTGTCCAGTATGCCGATCAGACCTTCCTTGAACATTTTCTCACGCATCTGCCGCGTCATGGGAATATTGCGGCCCCCTTCGAAAAAAACATGGCGAACATTCCGCTCAATGGCGTCCAGGTGTGTGCGAATCTGTTCCTCGCACAAATCCGTGACATACAGACGCATCCCGCAGTTAATATCGTTGCCAATCGCTTGCGGAAGCACAAACCCACGTGTAAACAGCGTCGTGCCTACAGGAATGCCGCTCCCTTTGTGAAAATCGGGTGTAATCGCTACTTCCAAAACTCCGGCATCGGGATCGTCAAAATAATCGGGTGAATGCTTTTGCAGCGTTGCAATCGTTTCATTCACCTCTAAAAGTCGATGAAGCTCCTCTACCGCATTATTTTCCACTTTTACTTCCGGATTGATGAAATATTTAATCGGCGTGTTGCTCAAAAGAAGACCACCTTTATTCGTTTTATAGGAACGTACGTTCTTTGTTTATCAATAGAAAAAGCCGCTTCCAAAAACTCATTTCTTCATGCGGGGATGAAAAAATGCAGCCATGATTGCAGCCTCTACGCTTGGAGCTATTGGGTTATCACAAGGGCGTTATCCGCAGTCTATAGGAAACGGAGTTGGCTCACCCTTAAACAGCGCAATTGCGTAAATGGCATACCTATGGAGTTGGATCTTATCGCTACATGGTTTTATTTCATGCTTGGTTACGTATGCGAACATGTTTGAATCCTCCTCCTTTCGTTTCTTGCTCACGATCTTACCATTGGATAAATTTTACTGTCAAGCCCCCGAATTATCGAGGGCCCGAGTAATCTTTCCCTTTTACATCGAGTCTAACTCGCCTTCCATAAACTTGATCAGATACACCCCCGGCTGCGCAAGGAACTCCGTAAAGCTGCACAAGTCCGCATACTCCTTATGCTCCTCATCGTAGCAGCCTATGCTCCCTTTTTTCTTCGGATTCCACACAAGATGCAGATGGGAGTAGTTGTCGATTTCGGCAGACAAACGCAGCAGCTTTTGCCGACCAATTTTCATCTCAATCGTATCGGTCAATGTGAAAAAGTCGATATACGCGATGTCATACTCATTGTCCGCCAGCTCAAGACGTAGCTCTTCCCCGGTAAGGAAGCCAATTAGTTCTTCGGTCAGTTTAAATTTTTGCAGCTCGTACTTTCTGTTCTCCACATCATGCAGCTCGGCAGGTTCCAGCGATTTCAAATACGCAGCCAACTCCGTATCTTTATTGCTGACCGCGATGGTATAAGGCCGCTCGCCACCCTTTTCCGCTATCATAACGTCCGCACCGCGTTCAACCAAATACTTGACCATGGCGGCATTCCCCAAGCGCGTAGCAACTGTTAATGGGGTCGCTTGATACGGGTACACCATATTCGGTTTGTTAAAATTGATGTCTACCCCGTGGTCGAGCAAATAAGCGGTGGTCGTAAGGTCATGATCCGACACGGCTTCACGCAATACATCGCCGCCATGCAGTCTTATATCCAGTCCCAGCTCTTGAATGAGCGGGATGTTCTTTTTGTTGCCATAGTAAGCCTCCGAATAAGCGCCTGAGCGCACCTGATTGAGCATGTCCAGCTTGGCGCCTTGCGCTACAACAAAGCGAACGATCTCTTCCTTGCCATAACGTACGGCCTTCAAAAAAGCCGGTTTATTTTTGACATTCAGATTAACGCCATGCTCTACCAGCAGCTTAACAACTTCTAGTTTCTCCGATACAAGTGCCAGATCCAACGGACTTATCGTCGTATATTCGCTAAGCACGATACCCTTTTCTATATCCCAGCCTGCCGCAATCGCATCTTGCAAAGCCGGGACATTTCCTTGATAAATATGCATCGCGATTTCTGGCAGCTCTTCGAACCTCCCGATATCTTTCAACTTGATCATCGATTACCCTCTCCTAGCCTAGTCTTATGAAAAATATAGAAAATAAATTGGCAAAAAACAACAAATTTCTACCTTATTCTCTTTTGTTAGATTGAAAATACAGTCAATTATGTCTATTTTTGACGAATCTACTCGATAAAAAGTTTTTTCCCAATAAAAGGAGTAGTCTTACGAGAAGAGAAATACTTATGCAAATCGTCTTATACATAATTTTTAAGGAGAGTGGACTGATGAAGAAGATGCGTACTCTCGCTTCTCTTACGCTTGCAGCATCACTCATGCTGAGTGGCCTTCCTTACAATGCACTGGCAGCGGCGGAGTTTAGCGAACAGGATTGGGAGCAAGTAAACGAATTTACCAACGCGGAAGTAGAGATTGGCTCCGAAATCTCAAAAATCTCCCCCCTGCTGAACACCAGTTCCAGCAAAAACGTCAGTGTCATTATTGAGCTGAACAGCGAGCCTTCGATCACAGCTAAACACAGTGAAGGTTCAGAATCTTCCGTTAGATCATTGCGAGCGAAAGTAGAGGAGGAGCAAGAATCTTTCCTCGATGAGGCAAAAGACAACAAGGTCAAACTGAAGGTAAAGCGCAAGTTTGAGCACGTATTCAACGGGATGGAAGTAACAGTGTCAGCCGACGAGTTGGAAGAGCTGGCTGAACTGCCACAGGTGAAACGCATTTATCAAAATACGTATTATGAGTTTCCCGAAATTGATGCTGTCAGCGAGAAAGCATCGTCCACCAAATGGGATCAGGCCCCTCTCCAACAAATCGGCGTTCTCGATATGTGGAAGGACGGTCTGACAGGGAAAGGATTGAAGGTCGGCGTCATCGATACGGGTGTCGATTACAAGCACCCTGATCTCAAAGATGCTTATAAAGGCGGATATGACTCCTTCGACAATGACAAAGACCCTTATGAAGAAGCACCAATCCCTGTGGAAGATGACCGCGATGGAAAAGGATATGAAGGCTCCAGCCATGGAACTCACGTCTCTGGCACCATCGTAGGACGCGCCAAAAACAGGACCTCAGATGTGCAGGTAAAAGGGGTTGCCTACGGTGCAGACCTCTACGTCTACCGCGTATTGGGCCGAGGCGGCGGTAGCTCCGCTCAGGTCATCGACGGTATCGAAAAAGCGGTGAAAGACGGCATGGACGTCATTAACCTGTCGCTTGGTGCCGCCAGTGAGAAGAACTCTGACTCCCCAGATGCCATCGCTGTGAATAACGCGGTACTGTCTGGTGTGATCACTGTTGTATCAGGTGGGAATTCAGCCGACGATGAACGCGGCAGACATTTCTACACGGCGGGATCACCTTCTGGAGCGAGGCTGCCGATCACAGTTGCAGCGGTAGACTCCCCTACCGTGCAATATGACGGCTCAGCAACCTCGGCCTTCGGAGCCAATTACGAATTCCCTGTGATGGCATGGCAGGTCAAAAAGGATAACTTCGCCTCCATCATCGGAACCAAACCGCTGCCAGTCGTCTATGCCAACCTTGGCTCTCGCAGCGATTTTGAAAAGGCAAATGTAAAAGGCAAAGTCGCTCTCGTTTCCCGTGGTTCTCTCGGCTTCACGGAAAAAATCGATAACGCCCGAAAAGCTGGTGCAGTCGCTATCGTGGTCTTTAACGGTAACGACGTAGACGGGGACGGCGTAGCTGACTTGGATATCCGTGATCGCGAGGACTATGTCAACACAATCCTGGGTGACCAAATCGAAGCAATCCCTACCTTCGACATGAAGGGTTTGGAAGGCCGGACACTGGCAAAAGAGCTGCTGGCTGACGCTGAAAAAGCGAAAACACTGACGTTTACGTTCTCAGGAAACTACCCAAGCACAAATGATCCGGGCGACCGAATCGCCGGATTTAGCTCACGCGGTCCAATCATGGGCGACGATTACAGCATCAAGCCGAATCTGGCTGCACCAGGTGTAGCCGTTCTATCCAGCTATCCATCTTGGAGCAAGCTTATCCCTAACGCCAAGTACGACAAGGCATACGCCCGTCTAAACGGTACAAGCATGGCGGCTCCGCACGTTTCCGGTCTTGCCCTGCTGTTGAAACAGGCACATCCGGACTGGACCCCTGCTGATATCAAGGCAGCGCTCGCGAACACCTCAAAACCGCTGTATAGCCCAGACGGCACACTGTACGATGTGTACTCTCAAGGTGCAGGTCGCGTAAACGGCTACGCCGCATCGAAAACACCTGCTGTTCTGACAACGGTAGAGCAGCTCACCATTTTGGGCGAAGATTTTGAGCCGAAGACCATTCCGTATTATGCGGATAACGTTTCCTTTGGCTTGCTGAAGGCTGGCAGCAATACCGTCACGAAAACGCTCCAGCTGAAAAACCTGTCCAAGAAAGAAGTTTCTTACGAAGCAGAAGTAATCATGCATCCATCCGTCACGACAGATCCTTATAAGCCTGGCTCCAAAACGCCAGATGTCGATGACATCGATGTGGAAATCACCGATGACTCCATCTCCGCTAAAAAAGGCGATGCGACCACATTTGAGCTCAACCTGTCCGTTGACTCCGATGCAAAAGACGGCGTGTATGAAGGGGAAGTCCTGCTGAAAGCGAAAGGCAACCCTGACCTGCGCCTGCCGTTTGCTGTACACGTGGGAGACAAGCGTGAGGATACCAACTTCGGTTTCGACAACCTGAAGCTGTCCGATACGACGATCACGCCTGATGGCGATGGCAATGAGGATTCGTTCACACTCGAAGCCGAGCTGCAAGCCAAAGACGTGAACCAGATCTCTGTTGAAGCATGGGACATGGACGATAAATACGTCGGTACGCTCGCATCCGTGTTCAACAATTACGCGCTGATTGCACCAGGTCCTATCACCTTCTCTAATCTCGATGGTACCTACTACGATGGTGGCCAAGTAGCGAAGAAGCTCGATCCAGGCAAATACAAGCTGAAGCTCGTCGGTCGAAGCGTTGACCAAAGCAAACCGAAGGGTGAGCAGATTGTAAAAGAGTACGAAGCTTGGAAATCCTTCATGATTAAGGCGTCTAATAAAAACGCAGTCTTGTCCAAGGTAGTTGAAGAAGCCGAGGAGCAATTCGAATTTGAGATTGCGAACACCGCAGAGCTGGATCAACCAGTGCTTTCCCTGCCGGAAGAGAGCAATGAAGTGACTTATCAGGTGACAAAGAGCTCTGATGAGGCGTTTATCGACGATGAGGGGATTTTGAAGGAGCTTCCTGCCGAAGGTGAAGAGACAGTTACGCTGTATGTGACGATTACTTCTAAGGAAGATGAGTCGGTTACGCGGACTGTGAAAGTGGAAGTGACGTTGGAAGCGGTAGTAGAGTAGTTTGGTATGACGCTTCATAGATAAAGGAAGGCTCCGCCATGATGTGTGGCGGGGCCTTCTTCCTTCATCTCCCCCACTCCTACTCTGCGAAATCAAAAAGAACCTTCAATCCAAAAACGGATCAAAGGTTCCAAATGATTGCTATTAACTAATTAACTATACGCCAGTTCTTTTTCAACGAGACCAAGCGCCTCGTCTGTCGAACGTTGAAGCTCTTGGAGAAGCTCTTCGTTTTGCAAGAGTGACACGCCATAAGAAGGAATCATTTCTTTGATTTTCGGTTCCCACTCTGTCATACGTTGTGGGAAGCATTTTTCTAATACCTCAAGCATAACCTGAACAGCTGTAGAAGCACCTGGAGATGCGCCGAGCAATGCAGCTACGGAGCCATCAGCGGCACTAACCACTTCTGTACCAAATTGAAGGGTGCCTTTTCCTGCTGGTGTATCTTTGATAACCTGTACGCGTTGACCAGCTACCACGATACCCCAATCCTCACTTTTCGCGTTCGGAATGAACTCCCGTAGTTCTTCCATGCGCTTTTCATGCGATAACATAACTTGCTCGATCAGGTATTTGGTCAATGCCATTTCTTTTACGCCTGCCGCCAACATCGTGATGACGTTGTTCGGTTTTACGGAAGTGATCAAATCCATATTGGAACCTGTTTTTAAGAACTTTGGCGAGAATCCCGCAAAAGGTCCAAACAGCAAGGATTTTTTGTTGTCGATATATCTGGTATCCAGATGCGGTACCGACATTGGAGGAGCGCCGACCTTTGCTTTACCGTACACTTTTGCATGGTGCTGCTCTACCACTTCCTGATTTTTACAAACCATGAACAATCCGCTTACCGGGAAACCGCCGATATGTTTGGACTCTGGAATACCGGTTTTTTGGAGCAAATGCAGACTTCCGCCCCCACCGCCGATAAAGACGAATTTGGCAATATGGTCTTCGATGTTACCGGTAGCCATATTGTACACTTTCAATTTCCACATGCCGTCGCTCGTACGTTTGATATCCTCAACAGCATGATTGTAGTTAATCGCAACGTCTTTCGTCTTCAGGTAATCAAACAACATACGTGTCAAAGCACCAAAATTGACATCCGTACCAGAGTCGATTTTGGTTGCAGCTATTGGTTCATTCGATGCGCGGCCTTCCATGATGAGCGGAATCCATTCCTTCAATTTTTCAGGGTCATCGGAGTATTCCATTCCTTGAAATAGAGGATTGTTTGCCAGCGCTTCAAAACGTTTTTTCAAAAAGCTTACATTCTTTTCGCCTTGCACCATACTCATATGAGGTATTGGCATGATAAAGTCTTGCGGATTTTGGATGAGATTGTTTTTTACAAGGTAAGCCCAGAATTGTCTGGACAGCTGAAAATGTTCATTGATTTTAATGGCTTTGCTAATATCTATAGACCCGTCAGCTTTCTCGGATGTATAGTTCAGCTCACAGAGTGCCGCGTGGCCAGTACCCGCATTATTCCATTCGTTAGAGCTTTCTTCGCCTGCTTTTGCGAGTTTCTCAAAAACCTTGATTTCCAACTCCGGTGCCAATTCTTTCAGTAATGCTCCCAGAGTTGCGCTCATGACACCTGCACCAATCAAAATAACGTCTGTTTTTTGCTGTATGGAGCTCATATTACCCTTCCTTATCTACTGTTTTTGTAAAAAAGAAGTAGTAGCTCCTTGCCCCGTTGCAAGACGCTACGAAAACATCTTACCTTTCACAACTATAACTATATCATAGAAATTATTTATTGATTCAATTATCTATTATAATTAGAGGATTAATAACTATTTAATGTTGGTAAAAATGTAAGAATGCTGTCCACAGCGCCTTAACTCAGCTTTTTGCAAGGGTTCCATTTAGATGAAAAAACCTGAGCCCGGTAGAGGACCGAGCTCAGGTGCGTGGATGAGGCTTATGACATTTACAACAGTTTTATGGTTCTGTCACATGCTTCCGCAACGTATTGATCATGCGTAACGATTATAATTGTTTTGCCATCATCATTGAGTCCCTTTAGAAGCTTAACAATTTCGTTTCTATTGTCCATATCCAGTGAGCCCGTAGGTTCATCAGCAAGGATGAGGTCGCATGGTTTTAATAAAGTTCTCGCAATCGCTACCCGCTGCTGCTCTCCACCTGACAAGCCGTATGTTTTTTGCTTAAGCGGTATATTCAAACCCACTTTTTCAAGTGCATCGATTTTTAGCTTTTGCTTTTCCTTTCGCGAGTTTCTTGAATAGAGTAACGGAATTTCAAGATTATAGTCCACTGTTGCATCATCAATTAATGCGTAATTTTGGAACAAGTAACCGATCTTTGTCCGAAGAAGCCTGTTTGCTTGAGCTGAACCAATCCGAGGACTATTTTTTTCAAACAGTTTGACAGTGCCGTCACTCGGTTTTTCTAGCAATCCCATAATATTTAAAACGGTTGTCTTTCCGGAGCCGCTTTTCCCAGTAATGGCGAGCATTTCACCGTCATAGACCTTCAAATTCACCTGTTCAAGTACCAAATGGTCTTCATAGCGCTTGCTGACATCCACCAGCTCACATACCGTTTTCATATTGCTCAACCCCCTCCTTTCAGGACTTTCACTTTGTTTTTCCGTTCGATAACGAAAAGTGCAACAACAGATGCCATCAATTCAATTACGATCACTCCAACCCCTACTGCAAACACGTTGATTTCAGATGACCCGATCGTCTGATAGATGGATGTCGCCACTGCAAATACACTTGCCGCCTTCTCCAACACACTAGTTGCCAGCCCATTATTAATAAGAAAACAGATACCGATTTGAATTACCCATGTCGCTAGTAAAAACCACAAATACTCTTTGTATGTTTTAATAAAATCGGTACCAAATAATCTGCGAACGATAAATCTTCGTTGAAATTTGTTGAAGAATACGCTCAGATTCTGCACAACCAACACGATTAATCCCGCTACCAATCCGATGCTAAGGAACAAAAGCTGATCCCTCTGCTTTTGCAGATCGTATATCTGCTCGATAACGTACTGGTCAACAGATATCAGGGTGGTCAGGTTGTCATCGAGTTTGAGCCTTTTCATTTCTGTCTCCAGTGCCTTTACTGTCTGCTGGCTGTCTCTATTGATCAACTTCACCTTCAAAGGATCCCGCCCTCCACCACCAGTCATCATGTTTGCTTTATCTGCAACAAGACTGTTTTTCTCGGTGATCACTTGGATGATCGGATCTACAATCATATTGTTTTCTAAGCGAAATACATCAGGGTTGAAGCTGAAAATTTTCTGGTCATTCGCAGTCCAAATGATGGTAAGTTGTTGATTCCTTACGCTGTCGGGAATCACTACTTTAAACAGATTTCCATCCGCTTCCATACGACCCATTCTAATTTTCTTAAAGTAATCCAGAATATCTTTTTCTTTATCACGATATTTTTCAGGTACAAGCAAAATGAAATCGCTTGTCTCTTCTGAAATTCCCACAGGATTGTTTTGAATATCATACACGGGAAACTCTTGCAAATAATTAAGGTTTACAGAAATAGAACGTATACCGCTAGACTCCCTGTTAAGAATAAGTGATTGTTGCTCATACGCTATCGCGTTGATGTATAAGGCTCCCATTCGATTGAGTAGAGGGTAAAGGCCTGTCACTTCAGTTACCGTCGTTTTTGGTGAACCTTTCTCTACATCCTCCGAATCATTCCCAACCTTTACGGGATAGAACACACCATAATCCTTGCTGCGCTCCCAACTCTTCAGATTTTCCTGCTTGATGCTCAATTCATGATACTGACCCCAAATGGATAGGATGACTAATATCAGAAAGATGGAGCATCCGATCTTGAGCAGGGTGTTCAACGCAAAAATGACATTCGTTTGTTTGCGATTTTTGATTACATCAACTACCTTGATCCTAGAAATATAAATGTAGGCGAAGAGTGAAATGAAAGTGACAAAGACAAAACTAATCAACTGGGAAATGACAACACTTCCGATGAATGAAACAGTTGTGTCCTTAATTAGCAAGGCCGCAAGTACGGAGGCTGATGCTGAAAGAAGAAAAAGAATGGTAATGAATCTCCCTACAACTAGATACCAGAGATATAAGTTAGACAAGCCATGCATCTTCATAACGCCGATCCGCTTGGATTCATTAAATATGTAGTAGATGAGCATAATGATCACGATGGTAATTATTACGTACTTTATGTATGTAAAGAAATCTTCCTCGATTTCCATTTCTCCAGAATTGTATGATTGACCCTTGAAATCTTCAGTAGTAAGCACGGCCCCTTGGCCAACCAGTTTATTAGCAATTATTTTTTGGATGACACGGTCAACAAACTCATTGTACCGTTCTTCAGTCCCCTCGATAAAATACTCGCCTGCTACTGGAAGATGTTCATAAACAGTCTTAAGCGGTTTCATTTCAAAAAGGTAATGACCACCAAAACTCTTGATGATACCCACCTGATCCTGACTACCGGTATCTACCGTAGATAGAAAGGAGTTGCTCTTCTGCGTGTCTTCCGCGGTCAAAAACTTGCCCGTTGTTAATCGAAAGGAATCAAACAACCGGGTGTTGTTTGTCAGTAGCACGTATTTGTGAATTTGAGCCTCGTCATCTACACTGTAGTCTATCTGTGTTCGGAAGATATTGACCTTGCTGTCGACGGCTGCTTCGAGTAAGATCGGGTACATTTCATCTGGTGCAGCAAAATTCGCATAGTTGGGAATCTCAAACTGCTTTGATATCCCCTCTCCTGCCTTTTCCATTCGATCAAGTTCATTTCGATAAGTTTCATTGTAAACCAATAGAAAAGACACCGCGAAAACAAGAACTAGCAAACATGATAATGTCTTTTTCAATTCACCCGCTCCCCTCATGTGATGAAGAACTCCGCCCTTTCTCACAAACATACCATACGCTACTCAAAAGAGTAACGTATGGCAGTTGATTTCCAACTATTCTATTATTTAGGTGCAGTTGCCTCGTTATCCCAGTATGCATACCCGGTACTATCTTTTGGTCCGTAAGCATCTGCCTTCGAATACTCACCAGCGTCCGCATAAGCCTTATCAGTGCTGCTTCCTACCTTAGCTGTCGAAGAGTGGTAGTTCTCCGGGTGATTGTAGTGGGACCAGCAGTGCTTTTGCGAACCAGAGTTCTTTGTGCCGTAATCCCAGGTACCGCCACCAACGTTTTCTACCGCGAACGGAGACACCTTAGAGTTGACTAGTTCAACTTTGCCTTTTGTCTGAATTTCTTCTGCCGCCATCGCCTGAGAACCCATTGCCAAAGTAAGTGCTGCAATTACGCCTACCATACTTTTCTTCAACACAATTTCCATCTCCTTCAATTCTTTATATTTTTTGTCTTACATAAATATATTATCACAATAATTTACCAGAAAACTTACAGTTTATATAGTTTTTGGAAAATTATAATCTCTCCTATTATTTCGAGAGCGCCTTCTTCTTTTTTCTCGGGTACAAGACATATCCTTTTCCATAGTTGGAAACTAGACATTGAGGTTTCGAAGGATCATCTTCAAGACGCTCACGAATCCGTTTTATCACTACATATAGAGCATCCTTTTGAATGGTGCTGTTTTTTCCCCAGCCACGCCGGATTAATTCAGTTGGTGTCCTTTCTTCTCCCATCTTTTCTGCTAAGTAACGCAAGACTTTAAACATCGTTCGAGAAAGAGCGCGTTCCATTCCATCTTTTACAATGACCTCTTGCTCTATATCAAGATAACAATCCTCTCCAAGAGAAATTTTCATGTTGTCGACAGTCGAATTCATAGTTTACGGCTCCCCTCTCATAGAAAATGTCACTATAAGCTAGCATGCCTCTCGAGTTATTATCCATATTTTATCATAATTACCAAAATTATCCTATATTACTTTTTGATTATACTCATCTATCTAAAGTAAATTGCATCGCTTGCCGACAACTTTGTAAAAGAGGGCTTTTTTGCCAAAAGGGAGAACATAGGTGACTAGAAAATACTTCATCTGCTTTGAAGTTGAGAGCTTCTTTTCCTCGGAGCATGAGAAGCTGTCAAGTAGCCAGAAATAAGTAGGGAGATACGTATAAGGAGAGATGGAGATGAACTCTTTTATCCACACGACAACCAGCATTCCGTGGCAGCGTTTAACGACAGCCTATGGAAGAGGGACGGACATTCCGCGGCTTATAGATACCAGGCAATATGAGGAATTGGCCAATCTAATCGAGCACCAAAGCACCTTGTGGCAGACGACGCCGTGGGTGATGCTGATACTCCTGCAGGAGCTTGCCAAACAGAAACCAGAGCAGGTCTCTTCGGAGGAAATTCAGTTGTACGCGGCTGTAGCTTCTGCTATAAACGTGGACGAAATGAATTCACAAAATGCGGTTGAGACCATGAACGAGCTATTGGACGAAAAGTATTTATGGCCAGAGGACGAGGAAGACGATGAATTATGGTGGGAAGAAGATGAGCAGCGGGGCTATGGGCAGGAAGCCTTTTTTAGCTATTTTTCTTTCAGTTATTTGCTGCTAAAAGATGCCATTCCCGTTTTTACCGCGATTATGGAAGGGAATGATAAGCTCGCTCCCGCTATTCAAGAGCTGCTGCTTATGCTTCAGTCAGAAGGGGATAGTGCTGACGAATAGGTGTCGGAGTCTCTTTGATAGTACCCACCCCCGTCACTTTACGATGGGGTGGGTATTCCCAACTGCTGTACGTAATATCGATGTGCAACTTCTGCAATGCGATCCTGGTCTTCCCAGAAGCTCTGATCAAGCTTATCCAGCCGTTCTGCCTCTTCCTCGGTAAGGAACTGTGGAATATCCCAGAGTTGGGTGAGGCGGTTGTCTTCCGATAAATGCTCGATGCAGGCATATCCGGACTGGACGATTTCGAGTGAATGGACTGCCCCGATGGCTTGTAAGGCCCGTACCACATAGATATATGCTTCTTCTCCCCAGTTGCAAAAAAACTGCAAAAACCCGCCGTTATATACATCAGCTTCCAACAGCCATAAGGCGGCAATCTCTTGTTCCTGTGAGGTCAGTGTGTTCCAGCCCGAAGCATTCTTTTTCTGCACAAAGGCTGCGGCAAAATCGAACCATACGTCATGGATATCCATCTTACTCAACTTGTACGCCCCCTTAATGTTTAACCCCTTTTAGATCAGATGTGCACAAACGATACGAAATAAATTAATCTTATATGAATACATAATCGTTTGGTAGATGGCGGTAGCTTTGCGTGGCTGGCATCTAAGAAAAAGAATCATTTAGGAGGTTGCAATGGATCAGGTACTTATCGAACAATTGAATCGCTGGCATGAAGAAGACGAACAGCAGCGAATTGTGGACTTGCTGCTAACCGTTCCGGAGGAGGAACGAGAGTATGAGGCGGTCAGCCGACTGGGCAGAGCTTATAACAACTTGGGGCTTTATGATGAAGCAATTAACCAATTGAACAGAATTGCTGAAGCAGGTCAACAAGATCCAGTCTGGCACTTTCGGGTAGGTTTTGCCCTCTATCATTTGAAAAGATATGAAGAAGCGGCACAGGCATTCCGTACCTCGGACAAGTTAGAAACCGGTAATCAAAATACCGAATCATGGTTAAAATGGAGCCTGCAAAAAGCGGAGAAGCAGCAAAGACAAGAGCTTCGGATGGCAGCCAAAAAGGCAGCCGCTGTTGAGGGTTCAGCATCGGAGGAAATTCCTTTTTCGAACATGTCGCTTGATGACTTTTGGGATGACAGCGAGTACGCGAAAAAGTCCTATCTATCCGAGCCACCCACGGATGAACTGATCGCCTCGATCGAGGAAGAGCTCGGATACAAGCTCCCTGCCTCCTATCTTGCACTAATGAAGCATCAGAATGGCGGCATTCCGAAGAACACGTGCTTTCCAACAGAGGATCCGACCTCTTGGGCGGAGGATCATATTGCCATTACGGGCATTCTAGGCATTGGCCGAGAGAAAAGCTATTCGCTCTGTGGGGATCTCGGCAGTCCATTTATGATTGAAGACTGGGGATATCCAGACATTGGAGTCGTCATCTGCGATTGTCCTTCAGCAGGTCATGACGTAGTCATGCTGGATTACCGGGCATGCGGGAGAGACGGTGAACCCGAAGTCATTCACGTCGATCAGGAAAGCGATTATGAAATTACTTTCCTGGCTGAAAATTTCGAGGCATTTATCAGGGGCTTGGTGAGCGAAGAAGAATACGATACCTCCGAGGAGGACAAGGAAGCTGCTCTTTATAAAGTAGCCCACGGGAAGTTTTCTTCCTTGCTGGAGGAGCTGTGCAAGCCAGTAACGGAAGTGGAACAAATCGATCAGAAAATACGCAGCATTTGTACACGGATTGTAGAGGAAAAAGGCTTCTTTTCTTTTCATGCGGATGAACTCTCGTATCTGATGTACGATGTGCAGTTTTGGCTATACACAAAGTCATATCCCGATACCAGTCGCGAACAGTATTTGGCTGTCTATGAGAAAATGATTGCCTTTGGCGGAGAATTCGGTCAAGGTGGCTATGCTCCGGGCTGGATTAGCGAATGGCTGGACCGTCGCAAGAAGGAAGGTCATATCGTACAGGAAAATGGACACATCCGGTTTACAGATCAGTTCGTAGCGGAAGTGATTCAGCAGCTACGAGAAGCCTAAAATACATGCAAGCAACAAAGAGCCCACGTCAACGCGGGCTCTTTGCGCATCCCTGGATGCTATGTCGTACTACTCATGAAAATCGAGGCCCGACCTTACTTCTTTCACATACCCTGCCCGAATGACGAAATCTCCGAAATGTTCGCCTTCCTCACGTTCCTTCGCATACCGATTTAAGATCGGCCGCAGCTCATTCAGTATTTCTGCTTCCCCGATATTTTCACGATACAGCTTGTTCAATCGATTGCCGGAAAAACCGCCGCCCAAATACATGTTGTATTTACCGACAGCCTTCCCAATAAAAGAGATTTCTGCGAGTGCGGGTCTTGCGCATCCATTTGGGCATCCTGTCATGCGAATGACGATCTCCTCATCGCGCAAACCCGACTCATCCAAGATCAGCTCGATCTTATCCAGCAGTGTAGGCAAATAACGCTCTGCCTCAGCCATCGCGAGTCCGCAAGTCGGCAACGAAACACAAGCCATGGAGTTTCTCCGCAGCGCAGAATAGGAAGTTCCATCGGTGAGCCCGTATGCTTGAATGATCTTTTCAATTTCCGGCTTCTTTTCGCTGGTGACATTCCCAATGAGGAGATTCTGATTCGGCGTCAGTCGGAAATCCCCTGTATGCACCTTGGCAATCTCCCGCAGGCCGGACTTCAGGAGGTAGTTGTCCTCGTCTTTTACACGGCCATTCTGAATGAAAAGGGTAAAATGCCAGTTATCGTCACTCCCTTTCACCCAGCCGTAGCGATCGCCATTATGCTCGAAGTGATAGAGACGTGCCTTCTCCAGCTCCCAGCCCAGTCGTTGTTCCAGTTCATGGATAAACCATTCGATGCCGCGGTCGTCGATTGTGTATTTGAACCGAGCGTGCTTCCGCACTGCGCGATCTCCGTAGTCTCTCTGAATCATGACCGTTTTCTCGGCGACTTCCAATACTTGCTCCGGTGTGACGAAGCCGATCACCCGGGCCACCTGCGGATACGTTTTGGGATCGCCGTGGGTCATTCCCATTCCGCCTCCGACCGCAACGTTGAAGCCCAGCAGTCGTCCTTCCTCATGAATAGCGATAAAGCCCAAATCCTGAGAAAACACGTCAACATCGTTGGCAGGCGGTACGGCTATGCCGATCTTAAACTTACGAGGCAAATAGACAGGCCCATAGATCGGTTCTTGCTCTACCCCATCCCGACTGTCGACAACCTTTTCTTCATCCAGCCAGATTTCATGATAGGCGCGGGTCCGGGGGTCGAGGTGATTGCTTATTTTTTTTGCCCATTCGTAAACCTCTTGATGAACTTCCGACTCGTACGGATTTGGATTGCACATGACGTTGCGGTTGACGTCGCCACAAGCAGCCAGTGTACTTAACAAGGCTTCGTTTACTTCTTGAATCACCTGCTTCATATTCCACTTAATCACGCCATGCAGTTGAAAAGACTGACGAGTCGTCAGGCGAATCGTTCCATTCGCAAACTGCTGGGCGATATCGTCCATCATGAGCCATTGCTCTGGTGTGACAACGCCACCAGCGGCACGCACACGCACCATGAATTGATAGGCTGGCTCCAGCTTCTGTTTGCTCCGTTCGTTACGAAGATCCCGGTCATCCTGCATGTAGCTGCCATGAAATTTCATCAGGCGGTTATCGTCCTCAGGGATGGACCCAGAAATCCTGTCTTCCAGCGTTTCCGTCAGACTTCCCCGCAAGTAATCGCTTTTGCGTTTAATGTCCTCTACATCGCTGTGAGGAGCACTGTTTGGCGAAAGCAAATGATTTTCTGACATGGTTTCATCTCCCCTCTCATTCTTTCTCAATAATCAGTAGACATCTCGCTGATAGCGTTTTTCCTGCTGCATCCGTTTCAAATACGCAACGGCTTCCTCTGAATCGAGTCCGCCCTCTTTTTGGAGAATGGTGACCAAGGCTGCTTGAACATCATGCGCCATCTTCTTCTCATCTCCGCATACGTATACATGCGCCCCAGTCTGTAGCCATTGGTAAAGCTCCTTGCTCTTCTCAAGCATCCGGTGCTGAACATACACCTTTTCGCTTGTGTCTCGAGAGAACGCGACATCCATATGCGTCAGTACGCCCTGTTTGAGCCAACGCTGCCATTCGAGCTGATAGAGAAAATCCGTGGAGAAATGCTGATCGCCAAAGAAAAGCCATGTCTTGCCCGTCGCCCCAAGCTCCTCCCGCTCTCCCAGAAAAGCGCGGAATGGAGCGACACCCGTGCCAGGACCAATCATGATCAGCGGAGTGTCCAGGTTAGCCGGAAGCTTAAAGTTGGGGTTATGCTGCACAAATACTGGCAGCGTATCACCCGTCTCCAAACGATCCGCGATATAGCTCGAACAAACGCCGTACCGCTCACGCCCATGAGCCTGATAGTGAACATTGCGAATTGTCAGATGAACTTCGTCTGGGTAGGACTTTAAGCTGCTTGAGATCGAATAGAGACGCGGCGGCAGCTTTCTAAGGATGGAGACAAATTCTTTGGCAGGCACGCCCTTCAAATCGTAGGCCTCCACCAGGTCTAGCAAATCTCGATTTCGAACATAATCACGAAGCTCTTGCTCCTGCCCTTCCGCAAGCAATTCCTGCAACCCATTTCCTGATGATAGCTTTACTGCTTGTTCCAAGAGAGGCTTGGTGAGAACCGTGATTTCAAAATGACTGGACAAAGCCTCTTCCACCGTGCGCTCTTCCCCGTTTTTATGAATGGGAACGAGCTCTTCCGACTTCCAGCCCATCGTGTCAATCAACTCACGGACAAGGTCTGGGTGATTTTTAGGATAGACCCCCAAACAATCACCCGGTTCATATTCGAGATTGGAACCCTCAAGGGAGATTTCCAGATGGCGCGTTTCCTTATCTGATCCCCGTCCGTTCAGATTCAAGTTCTCCAAGACCACAGCCTGAAACGGATTCGACCGTGAATATTCGGTCTGTGTCCCTGACCCGATCACTGCACCGCCCACGACTGCGCTTGCAGCAGCAACCTGGGTGACGGAAGTTTCGTTGAGAGAAGCTAGAACATGATTCATCCATTCCGAGGCTTGCTCGTCGTAATCCACATCGCAATCGACCCGGGTAGTAAGACGCTTGCCGCCTAGCTCTTCCAACCGCTTATCGAACTCTTTGCCGGTTTGGCAGAACAATTCATAAGAGGTGTCGCCCAATGCCAGCACGGAAAACTGCAGGCCCACCAATTGCGGCGCTCTTTTGCTGTGCAGGAATTCATGGAAGGAGATCGCGTTGTCCGGTGGTTCACCATCCCCGTGTGTGCTTACCACAACAAGCAGATTTTCAACCTTTTTCAACGCATTCGTCTTGAAGTCGCTCATAGAGGAAAGAGTTACGTGGAAGCCGTGCTCCTGAAGCTTTCCGGTCAGCACCTTGGCCAACTTTTGGCTGTTCCCGGACTGAGATCCGAAAAGCACTGTCACCTCTTTGGAAATGACTGCCCCATTCGCAGCTGAAGTGGCTTGAAACCCAGCGGCCATCGGTGCTTCTACTTTGTGAAGAGCTGCAAGATACCCGCTCAGCCAAACCTTTTGCACCTCCGAGAGCGTGGGCAGCAACCGATTTAGGAGCTCTACTTGTTCCTGACTGAAAGGACTGTCTGTCACCTTAAGTACCAACGATATACACCTCACACGAGAAAAAATTAATTCCGAGTAATCTTATATGATTATTTACTTTAAGCTACCACAGCGAGTAGAACCCGAGCAATTGGAATTCGTTATTGTCATTATAAGTTTTACTAATCATCGGAAAACAACAAAGAGCCCCGGTCCTAAGATAAGGAACCGGAGCGTTTTTCACTCATATTCTTACTATTCAACTTGTTACGTACATGAAAAGTTACCTTTGTCCCTGTACCTAACGTACTTTCGATATGCAGTCCTGTTCCGAAGTGCCGTTTTAATCGCTGATCTGTATTGATCAATCCGACTCCTGAACTGCTATCTGCTTTTCTTTCTAAAAGTCGTTGTACTTGATCTTCGTCCATTCCGATCCCATCGTCTTCAACGGCTATTTCTACATGCTTTTCCTGGACAGAAATCCGAATCTTAATTTTCCCCCCACGAATGCGGTTCATCACACCATGTTTGATCGCATTTTCAACGAGAGGCTGGATCGTAAGAAAGGGAATTTTTACATCCTCACAGTCATCTATCTCCCAAACAACCTGTAGCCTTTCTTCAAACCGGACCTTTTCAATATATAGGTAAGAGCGCACCATACTTAGCTCCGTTTCGATCGGAACCAGCCCGTCCATATCTTCAAATTTGAATTTATTCCTCAAAAAATTGCTGAACTCATACAGTAAATCACGCATCTTATCCAAATTAATGTCACTTAAAGCCGTTACAGCACTCAACGCATTAAATAAAAAATGAGGCTGGATTTGCGCTTGCAGCCACGCAGCTTCTAATCGCAGTTGTTCCCGAACGGATTGTTTAATCGTAGTTAGCGCCTCAATCCGCGATTTTATTTCCATTCCTTCTACTGGCTTGGTCACATAATCGTTGGCTCCCGCTAAAAAACCACTTTGAATATCTTTTGGTTGGCTTCTTGCAGTAAGGAGCAAAACTGGGAGCTCCGTGAGTGTAAACCGCTCGCGAATCATTCGTGTCAGCTCATAACCGGACATCTGCGGCATCATAATATCGGAAATAACGAGATCCCATTCCTTTGTATCCAGAATAGCCAACGCTTCTTTCCCGCTCGTCACCATCGTTACTTCATATTCGTCTGGAGGTAGTATAGCTTCCAGCACCTGAAGGTTAACAGGGTCATCATCCACAATTAATAGGCGCGGACGATCGCGATTCACGTCTAATAGAGTTGTTGGTTTCGTAGCCGAAGGGATAGATTGTACGACTACCGGTTCGAATGAACGAGAAACAGCTACCTCTTCCTCCGCTTCCCCATGTGCCAGCTTTAACGAAAATGTAAATGTTGAGCCTTCCCCTAAGGCTGAGGACACATCCAACGTACCTCCATGGAGCTCAACCAGCTGCTTGCTTATACTCAGACCTAACCCAAAGCCACCTTCAATCATGGTCTCACTCGAGCTGGCTTGCTCGTACGGACGGAACAGGCGCTTTTGCATGTCCTCATCCATTCCAATCCCTGTATCATGAATTACAATAAAAGCTCTTCCGTCCTTGGTAAAAGCTTGAATGGAAATGATCCCTTCATTCGTATATTTCACAGCATTGTGAAGTAAATTGAAAACGATTTGAATCACCCGGTTCTCATCCGCGTGTACGGGAGGAAAATCTTCAGAGATTTGATTTGCGATTTTTACAGACTTTACTTCTGCGTTAAATTGCATCATATCAAGTACCCCGGTCACGATGGGCTGAATCCATATGGCTTTTTTCTGTAGGCGCGGGTTTCCTTCCTGTAAACTCATCACATCAATCAAATCATTTAATATCAAAGTCAGCCGTCGTCCTACTGATAAAACCGTTTCAAGCTCTTTGATACTCCTTTCCTGCAACAAATGTCGTTCCCTATTTAAAACGGATTGGGACATGTTCAGAATGCTATGTAGCGGATTTTTAAATTCATGTGAAGTGTTGGCCAGAAATTGATCCTTATGATCATTCATTCTTTGCAAGGTTGCAGCAATCTCTTTTGTGTTAGCATGCATGATGAAATAACCCTTAAACCACACAGTGGCTAAGCACCCCATCGAAATAATCAGATCAAATGGATAATAGACAAGACTCAAACCGCTTTCTCGCCAAATTAACGACCAAATAAAATGGTGAAGCAACGCAAGAAAAGAAAAAAGCAGTAAAAGATTGCTCATGATGTCTTTGATCAATTTTTTAAAGATGGAAATCAACGTGATCACTGCGGCGATACCGACCATTAGAAAATAAACCGGAAAGAGCATCGTCACCTGATCAGGGTCTAAAAACAACGTAATGCCAGCAGTCCCAAAATTCATCACCCTATATACAGGATACATCCTGCTCCAATAAGGGAGTTCGCGATGATTCATACACTCCAATAATGCATAGGCCCCAATGACGAGGGCAATATTCGCTAACCGGAAATCCCAATCAATGCCGATGTAAAATAATTGGTGGAACAACTTCTCATCGTTGCTTAACACGCTAGTAAGCGCTATGCATAATGTCAGCAAAGAAAAATACAGCAGATTCTTTTTCTTATCTCCTAGTAAAAATAAAATAAACGCATAAACAGAATGTATGAGAAATATCATGGCTGCCAGAAGCTGCGTAGAAACGGAGACTTTTATTTCCTTTGCAATGGCTTCTTCTGAACCAAATTTAATGGATCGAACAATGCCGCTGCTTCGACCATCCACATAATTTGCCGCCTGAATGACGATTTCGATTACCCCATTTTCGTCTGCCGTAAAGGTTGAAGAATAAGGCAGATTCTTCGCAAAATATTCATCCTCCGATTCGCCCACCCGCCCCGATTTAGCAAGCAATCGGCCGTTTACGTATAATTCTGATGCCGTGCGCACACTGGGTACACGAATACTATAATTCAGGTCCTTTTCCGGATTTACATACAGACGCAAGCGATAAGAAGCAAATCCATAGGGAGTGGACTTGTCTGCATGCAAAGCTTCATTCCATCTTCCCGGAACCTGAATAAGCGCTGGCTCCTTCTCGTCTATTCCTTGTTGCCGTCTGCCATCCATCAACCATTGGGAGGGATAAAACTCCCACTCTCCATCGAGTAAGAGAGTGTCGCCATCTTCTGCATTCCAATCACGCAAATCGAATTGCCCATTCTTAATGTCCGCTTGTTGATCACGAAACGATTCCATCCACAAAATACGCGCACCGGATAAGATGATTACTAATAGCCCGAGTAATAGTAGGATATGGCTCTTTTTCATTTGGTATTTGGGTATATGATTTGCCAAGAAGTATTCCTCTCCTAGTCATTTTCTTCTATGACATTCAAACAGAATCTATCCACAATTTACCACATGGGGTGTGACAGAGAAATACAGTTGCCATAGAAAAAGCTACGGTTATCTGAGGAGTACCGTAGCTTATCAAATGCAGTTTTTCTATGAATAGCAACCTATTCCGGCTCATATACGCCCCTACCAAGTCATGTAGTGGCTATCAGGAACTCTTCTCCGCTTGGCAGTGAAAGTCCATCGGTACGACCAGTGAAGTAGCGCTGGTTTAGTTCTGCCGAGGATACATGCTGGACTTCTCGGAAACCAGCTTCGCGGGCCAGTGCCAGCATCTCCGGTGGTTGGAAGAAGCTGATGAAGGGCGTACCGCTTGCTCGCGCTCCCTTTTCCGCCTCTTCAACCTCAGGACGCTCCTCGGTTTCTGTGAGGTTAAAAGGGAGCAGAAATGTCATAGCCAGCGTGGAGCCTGGGGCAAGCGTCGCTGTTTGGCGTAACGTAGCCACAATCGCATCCTTGGTGAGGTACTGGGTGACGCCGGTGGATGCTACCACAGCTGGTCGGCTAGCGTCAAAGCCAGCGACCTTTAGTTGCTCCCACCAAGACCCGCCTGACTCGAAGTCAACTGGCACGAGTCGTAGCCACTCGGGGATGCCAAAGCCAAGCTCGAGTAGACGTTGTCTCTTCCAACCCTGCGTTCCTGGCTGGTCGACCTCGAAGATTCGCATCCGGGAGGCGATCTCCGGTCGGCGCTGAGCAAAGGTGTCGAGGCCAGCGCCAAGGATGACGTACTGGGTGACGCCTTGGCTGAGCTGTTCGGTGACCAAATCCTCAATAAAGCGTGCACGAGCCACAATAGATGCTCGAAATCCGCTAGTGCTCTCTGGGTCCATGTCGGGGCGTTGGCGCCATCCTTCTTCCGGGGCCGCCAGTCGCAGACCGATCTCGTCTTCTAGCACATGCGGTGGTGAATCGATCTGTACGTGCAATGCTCGCCACAACGCGACCCGCACCGCTGTGTGGTCTGGCGCGGTAATTTGCTTATCATGCATGGCTGCTCTCTCTCCTATCGATTCGTTCTATTCATACAAAATGGTTTGATTTTAATATGCTCCGATTTATTAGGACAATCCTGATAAATAGCAATTCAATACTTCCAGATCACTCTCCTCCAAAGAGTTGCCCTCACCTAGCCTCAGCCTCATGAAATTATCGGCTAAAAATTTAAAAAGGAGTACGCCGCAGCATGCTCCTTTTGTTGATTTACTTATGATTTGCTCACTACTTCCCCACTGGAATACTCTGGGCAAAACGAAACACATTATGCGGATCGTACTTTCGTTTCACCTGCTTCAATCTGGCAAAGTTCACACCATAATACGCCTCAGGCCAGTTCTTGATCTGCAAATCGGGGAAGTTCACATAATCTCCTACGACAAAGGGACGTAGCGCTCTGCGGAACCTTTTCACCCACTGGATACTCCGCTGCTGCTCGCTGTCGTTCCTCCATCGCGCCGACAGCTCATAGATCGTCTCCGCCTTCCGATGAGGATAGGCCGTTGCAATCGGGGATACCCGGCTCACCGCGCTTCCTGCACCACCCAAACTCTGACTCCACACGGTAGAATGCCTGTTGGGCGCCTTCGACAGGAAATTGCGGATGATCCGTACTCCTTGGCGAGGCAAAGGCTTAAAACCAAAAGCCCCGGTTATTTTAAACTTCGGCTCCAGATTTAGGTCCGCTGCGGCAAAAAATTTGGTTGCTTCGATAAAAGGCACCGTCCGCACCTTCACCTTCACTGGAGTTCCTGCTTGCAGCAAAGGTCTGATCAATCGCCGCAGCTCCTTTGCACCGCCCAGCAATTGCCCGGTAGACACGATAGTACCCACTTGCTTGGCGGACACCTCGATAGTTGAGGTTAAGCGGTTCGTGACAGACGGCGCCCAACGCTGCCAAGTCGGGAAAACCTTCTCCAGATCGCGCCATTTCCAGGTAATGCTGTAGATGGAGACATCCTGGATAGGCCGTACCCGAAACGTAAAGTCTGTAGCAATGCCAAAGTTCCCTCCTCCACCACCTTGTGATGCCCAGAGCAGATCCGAATGTCTCTTCTTATTTGCGACGATCGTCTTCGCCCCACGCCGTCCCGATGCTACCACCATCTTCACCTGTTTCAGGTTATCGCAGGTAAGGCCATATTTGCGCGACAAAAGTCCAATCCCGCCACCCAGGGCAAGGCCCGCAACACCCACGTCGGGCGCAGTCCCAGCCGGGAGTGCCACACGCTCATTCCACAGCTTCTTGTACACGCGGGCAAGCGGATTGCCCGTCTGTACATGGGCCACCATATTCTTGCGATCCACCTTCACCTTATTCATCTCGCTCACATCGATGATAATCCCGCCATTTACAGCAGAAAAACCTTCATAACTGTGCCGCCCGCTCCGCGCTCGCAGCCGTACGCCCCGCTCACGAGCCCATTTGACTGCGTTGATCACATCCTGCGTCCGTCTGCAAAAAACGATGACCCGTGGAAACTTCGAAAAGCGCCTATTAAACTCCATTCTGGCCGCATTGTAAGTCCGATCACCTGGCAACACGATCCTCCCGGTCAATCGGGTACTGGCTTTTTTCCGTTTTTGTGCCATCGAATGTTCACCAACCTCGTTCATGGAGTAAGCTTTTCTCATCTGCTTATTCCTATGTGGGGACACTAGACCTGGTAACGGCACATGCCTTGTAGGGGGACGGGTACAAAAATAACGGCTTAAACCGAAGTCATCTCGTGAACAGAATAGCCCTCACAAAATGTGTTACACTACTATAAGCAACCGCTTATATGAATATCTCGAATGACTTCTTGGGGGCATGTGATGAAACCATTGATACTAACGACGATTCCCGGTGGAATCATAACCATCCTTATCTTTTATCTGGATTTCTTCCCATTTAATCTTGTCGAAAAATTTCTCATGTTTGCGGCTTTCGTCATTGTACCTCTAGTGATTTTACTTTTGCGCTATGACGAAAAGAATAAACAGCAACGGGTTATTTATACTGCTATAAAGCTGCTTCAATTTCCCGCAGCGCTTCTCGCCTTAGCCTCTGTAATGGGCAGCAAGACGTGGGGGCTGGGAAGCACAGCCATACCAGGGACCCTTTCGCTCGGGTGGCTACTATTCACATTCCTGCTCTGCATCTATGGCCTGACCGTTATTATGAATCGCATAGGAAGAACAGGGGAAATCGCGATTGGCGCGGGGCTCGTTTACTTTTTTATCGGGGGCATTTGGTTCACTCTCTATCAGTATCAATTTGACCTCTTCCAAGCTAAACCCGCGACGCATGCCCTGAGTTCAGTCCACTTTCATTTCTCATCTGCAATCGTTCCGATTTTTATCGGTTTACTGGGACGGATCATGACGAAGAAAAGCTGGTATCCCTGGGTCGTTGCCGTCGATATTATCGGACCCATTCTGATCGCTGTCGGGATTATTTTCTCAAAGCCGATTGAGTACATTGGCGTCACCTTGTTCGCTTGTAATATTGCGATTTACACTACTTATCTGCTTGGTTACTTGAGAAGAGGCTCTTTACAGAATAAGTCGAGCTTCTTTTTAGTCCTTTCCTGCATTGCCTTTTACACCATTGTCGTCGTTTCCATTTGCTATCCGATATTGAAAAGCATATTTTCATTAACCATACACGATTTCATTCCGATTTACGGATCGCTGCATGCGTTTGGGTTTGTTTTGTGTGGGCTGATTGGATGGGTGTACATGATAGATTCTCTTAAGGAAAAACGCTAGCTTGCGAGTTTACAACAAAGAGCAACATGAGTGATTACCACTACGTGTTGCTCTTTGTTTCTGAATTACACTTCGCATCCTTTTAATAGAAGCCATTGTTTCATAACAGCAAATGTTTGTTCAGCATCCTCTTCGTACATGACGGCAACCTCTTGCCGGTTGGCATAATTAAACCTTACATAGCCGCCTAGCTGCTGGTAAAACAGCTTGCAAAGATATTCGTTCTCAAGCACCAAATCAGGGAGAAAGGCTTCTTGGCACATGCCAGCCAGCTCCGGCAACGATATTCCATCCTGCACCGGGGGCAAGCGCAAAAAGAGGTGACTCCGCGTCTCCGACCACGGCTCATAATAAACCGCTCCCTCTTGGTCACTTCCGTATACTTGGCGATAGATTTCGTCCAGCACTCTAGCATACATCTCTTCGTCTTCCTGCTTCTGCCCTTGTAGCGATAGCGCCTTCAATCGCTCAGCATGCCTCGGCAGCCAAAGCAGTTGATCGGTCTGTATATGCACGGCCAGAAAATCACCGTCCACGGTAGTGCCTATCGCAATACACTGACCGATCTGCTGCTGCGTAATCGGGCTGTCAGCGTCATGCTCCCATAAATCGTACTCGGCAAAAGGCTGAAGCACCTCCGTATCAGGCAAATTGACATTCATCCATCCTCTGTAAGTCCCTTCACCGAATTGCTGTAAAAATTGGAAGTATCCCGGTGGAAAAAAAGCGGCTTCCTCCTTCGATAGCGCTTGGTTTCGGCCATCGGACAACCGCTTTGGCTGCGATACTATGTACATGAATGCCTCCTCCTGTATCCTACAAATCGAGACTTCCTCATCTGCGCTCGTCCATCAACCGTTCCAAAAACTCCGCAAGAGACGAAGCATAAGCATACGTGTCATACATGGGCTTCACCCTCTCTCCTCACACTCGACTCCACTTTTGATAACCTAACTTTACTAACGATTCTTGTATTTCTTGGTCTACTTTTGTTTTGTTAGTCACAAATTCCACTGTAGATAAAGCACTTGGAAGTTTTTGATGGATAAAGGTATCAAAATCGATGGCTGTTTTTAAAATGCGGAGCTTGCGCAGCGAAGACAATTGCTCTATTCCCGTCAAACGAGCCAAGCCTTTACAATTCCAAATGGATAGCTCCTCCAACGCCTTCATCTCCCGCTCAAAGCTGACTTCACGCAGTTGAATTTGATCTTCAATCATAAGACGCGTTAGCGCTCGGAAGTTCGCGATATTGGACAGGTCATGAAATCCGCGGACTCTGGAGATCTCCAGGTCGTCGATTTCGTTCTCTTCAATTTCTTGAATATGCTCTCGACCTCCAAGCAAAATGCGAAGGTGCTTCAGTTTTTTAAGCCGGTTAACAAAATGTAACGGTAATTTGCTGATCGAATGCAGTGCGAGATAATTCAAATCCTTTAGATCGCCTACCGCATCCAGGTTTTTCACCTTACCCCCGACATGCAATTGTTCCAGATGAGAGAACTCTTTCAAATATTGCAGGTTGAGAGTTTTTTTCTCAGAGATAATCGATAATTCTCTTAGAGAGCGCAGCGTTTCTATTCCCAAAACCTCTGAATTCTCCAACTCGTATATGCCCAGGTGTAAACTGTGCAAATGTTTCAGCGTGGCCAATACTTCGGTGTTATGTGCCTGGGTAAGACTATTGAGATGCAGCATTTTGACATGGGGAATCCGCAAGAGAGTATGTCCATCGAACGAGAGAGAATAGTGCCCATAGAAACGCACTCCGAAGTTTTCATCCAAACGCGCACAAAGCTCATCCACTTCCTCCAAAATGGAGCCATAAAACTCCGGGTGAGAGAACTGGACAATCACTTGGTTGCCGTCGCGCAAGTCCTGCCCGATCTGAACCCGGTCCAGCTCAACAGGATTATTGATCAGAATTCTTCTCTTCCATATTTTTCGCACGCGTACAGCCTCCTTACAAAGGATATGGCGGGGCCTTTCCTGCGACAATGTTATCTGGATGAACGTCAGTTGGCTCATAGTCACTCATGCGGAGAAAGATATACTCAATTTCTTCTAATGGCATTTGCAATTGTTGGCTGACCTCGTAAAGTCCGAGGTTTTGCGCTAGAAGTTCCCGAGCTTTATTGATCTTTCCATCCAGCCAATTGTTTTCTATCATCCAACTTTTTACCCGGGCTAAAAATTGATCTTGTGTCTCCTTATCTGCATGCTTTTTATAGGTAGCAACAGACTCAGACAGATACTGATAGAGGTAAATACCCAAGGCTTCGCGTTGTTCATTTTTAGACATTCGTTGATACTGCTCATACATGATGCTGATGTCTAAATCTAGAGCATGGTCCCTGCTATCAAAGCGTCTAAATGTTTTTCGCCCGTAACTTTCAGGTAAAACACGCCATATAAAATGAATATCATACGGAAACTGCCATGTTTTTGCTAAATCTTCTAGCGGCAACAATTCATCTCTCAATTGACCTACACACGTTCCATATGTATCTAATGTAAAAGATAGTTTCATTCATGCCTCCTTAGACAATATCAAGCGAAGACAGCATATTTCCTCCCTCGCGATCAAACAAAGTAATGATCATCAAACGAAATAACACCTTCTGTAAATGAAATTTGGTTGCCTTGAAACCTCTTTAAAATTTCAATGGAGAACTCCTCAAATGAGTTTGCAATCACTTCTTGATAACCCATACCGGAGTGATATTTAAAAATTTGCCCCGAGATGCCGTTTCTCCCCGGATCTAAATCCAGAATCAGATGAGAGGATGCTTCAAAATCAGTAAACGAAATCCATTTCTTACTCCAAATCAAAGGCTTGATTCGGTCTTCCTCAATCCAATCCACCTGTTCTTCGTCCTCAAACAAGTCATTCAGCATGGACCATGTTTCGATGATAGCTGGAATAGATAAAAAGGAGTTGTAGCCGATAAAAGGCACATGCTCTTGTTGTCCATTCCATGTAGATAGATAGTTTCGGAAATGAATGGGTAGTTGTTGTGCTTTCCAAGAGGTTTATTTCTTCCCCTGTGGCAGGGGGGTGACTGTAGAAAATATCGGGTGTGATATTGTTTGGATATGTTTTAAGATGTTGTCCCAGACGTCCTTAGCCATTCTTGGTTCACCACCACTTTTCATATATTGAAAGCAAAGAGACGTGCCTATACAGCCGATATAGTTTCAAAATTCATATTTCTTGAATCGTTCTCTGAGAGTTTCTTCATGTGGTATCCACTCCGCATCACTCCATAAAGACATTTTCACGAGATCCGACAGCTTATCAACGGCTTGATAGGGACTCGTCATGCTGATGAAGTCCTCAAAATCCTCATTACGGATATCTAACGATTCTCGTAGGTAGTCATCATGAAGACGCTCTTCTTTGAGTCCATATTCATCCCTCGTCCACTGTTCACAAAAGATTTTTTCGGCTTGGATGTCTCCATTCTCGAAAAACGACACCTCGAATATTTCTTCATTCATATATCCGATCGTCATCACTGGTTCCTCAGTAAGCTGGGACAATGTTTTGCCGATCTTCTTCACCGTGCCCCATACAAAATAATCGTGGAGCACGCTGATCCAGTTCTCGTTGCTTTTGCTTACGTACATGACAACGTTAATCTCTTGTGCCTCATCTTTTCGGTTGCCTAGTACTTCGGGGTGCCTTTTGGTTAACTCTCTTAATGCTTCGATGGTCTTCTCCACGTTTTTTGACTTGATATGCAAATTTGCGAATGATCTTCCCACGAGATGGCCTCCTCAAATCGCTTTCTCATGCATGGTTGTTATTTCCATTATAGTATGGGTCTTTCCTGAGTCTACCTACTTTTTGCCTGAATTTTTGAAATGATCTCCACTGATGATATGGCTCACCGCGTTGTCTATAACGGCAACCTCTTGAAAAAAGAAGCCTCCGGTTTGGAGGCTTCTTTTCGTTTCCTATGCTTGTCTCAGGTCCAATTATTCGCTTCTCAAAATGTGCTCGATTCGCTTTTCCGGCACGACCCAGATCGCGGCAACGAGTACGTAAAAGAAGCCGGATACCCATGGACTCACATACGCGGTCAATATCGCGAGCAAATAGAGAACAGGAGATATTTTCACCTTCCAGTCTCTGCCCATTGACTTTACGAATGCAGAATCGCCAGAATGCTGGCTAATGATTGCGAGTTGAAGCATTCTGTAAGAAGTCGCTGCAAGCAAAAGAATGATCCCGTACAATGCCATCGGAGCGGGAGCAAACTCGCTTTCCCCCATCCACGCGGTCGTGAACGGAATAAGGGATAGCCAAAAGAGCAACATCAAATTCAACCACATGAGCCGCCCGTTCATTGTGCGAACCATGTGCAGCAGATGATGATGATTGTTCCAGTAGATGCCGACATAAATGAAACTGAAGATGTAACTAAGAACTTTTGGGCCTAGTTCGATTAACGAATGCCAGTCGTGGTCTTCTGGTACTTTGAATTCTAGCACCATAATCGTAATGATAATTGCCAGCACGCCATCGCTGAACGCTTCCATCCGGTTTGCTCTCATTTGGTGATCACCTATTTCCCGCTTTGCGCGCTGAATTGATCTAATAGATATCCATAGTTTATTCTATCTTTTCTTCATGATGTCAAGCACAACCTTTCCCTCATTCAGGATCGTTTTAACGCAGACACTTGGCCAATTTGATGACGAAGACCGAGATCCCATTGTCCTTCAAAGTGATTACCATTAGTATATGATGGAAGGGGGTAGAGTTCCGTTGAAAACAGCGAGTGAGATACTTTCGATAATCAGTAATGACAGTTTTTTAGAGAATGTCTTCCATAAAGATGTTGATTGGGACGCTGAATTAGACGCTAGGGATGCTGATGAATTTGATACGGCATGGAGTTCTAGTTACAAAAAAGTTGATGAAATTGCCCCCTCTGAAAATACTGTGATCAGAGAAATTAGGGAATTTGTGTTCAAGCAAACTTTTCGGATAACCCAGAATTCAGAACTGGCAGGGTATGCGTCAGACGACCTTGGTCTAATTTCCAAGGCGTTTGAAAACAAGATCAATATTGAATTTATCAATAACCTATGGGATTCCTACCTGCAAGGGAATTTCCCGAATTAGCGATTATAAGAGTAGTCGAAAAAGACCGGAGAAGCATAAAAATATGCACTCCGGTCTTTTTGGATTAGGAAAGAGAGTTCCCTTTACTTTTTGGTTGCTGCTTCAATATCTTTGTACGCCCAATGGCTTGGAGGTACATCCGGCCAGCTTTGTCCTATTACCATGCTTAACTGCGAATGGTTCAGCAAACGATTGATAATGGTGACCGTTTCTGCTCGAGTCAATGTCTTTTGGGGATAGAATGTACCATCTGGATAGCCAGCCAAGTAGCCTTCTTTACTTACTGCCGCGATAATCTGAGTTGCCCAGTGATCTGCTGGTACATCGTAGAAGTTGTTCGGCATGCCGTCTCCATTTAATCCCAGATATTTGTATACAATGGTCGCCATTTCCGCGCGCGTGATTCCGCCTCCCGGATTGAACGTGCCATTCGCATAACCGTTCATCAGACCTGCTTCATTCGCTCTTCTAATCGCATCTGCTGCAACAATTATTGCAGCCACATTGAATCAGATTTTAACAAATCGCCCTCTACAAAAACTCTACAAAATTCCATTATCAAATCTTGAATCACTAAACACCCGATCGATTGTTTTTAAGAGGTGTCCTGAATATCTTGTCGAAAACTATTCTTTATGAAAATAATGAAATGGTCCCAAACATAGACAACTAATAACCGAACCTATAGGGGGCATGACTTACATCCATAAATGGGGGCTTAAGAGGTTGCTACTATTACTAATTGAGGTTATGAAATGAAAACAGTCGCCTGGAAATGGACGAAAATGATCGTTGTTGCTCTACTAGTGGTAACAGCCGTTCGCTTACTCTGGATGAGTTTCCTCACCACCTTTGACTACGCTGAAAAACCAGTGGCTGTACAAGGTGTGCTTGATTTACGCGGGTGGGAATTCTCGGAATACCAAACATTACGGTTGGATGGGGAGTGGGAGTTCTTCCCTTCTCAGTTCATAGAGGGAAACAGCCTGAAAAAACCTGAGGGACAGACATACCTCCAAGTACCCAAGCGGTGGGATGAAGCATTTGTTCATGAGCAGGGTGTACCGGACTCCTTCCACTTCGGCACGTATCGACTACGCATCTTGCTTGATCAGGAACAGGAACAGACACTTGGGCTCAGGATCAATGAGCTTCGAACTGCCTCGACCGTCTATGCCAATGGGAAATTAGTCTCCCAGGTGGGACAACCGGCAACCAGCAACATAGAGCATCAAGCACGCAATATTCCCTATACTGTCAAACTGACACCAGAACAAGGTCAAGTAGAGTTGCTTATCCATGTTTCCAATGATGTCGGAGCAGGAGGAATCACAAAACCTATTCGCTTCGGTACGATAGAAGCTGTACAGATGCGGACGATCCTCTCCATCAGTTTGCAACTATTATTACTCGTCGTGTTTCTGATCCATAGTTTATATGCCTTGCTCCTGTACTTCCTGGGTGCCAGAAATAAAGGCTTGTTATATTTCTCATTGGTCATGGTTTGTGGAATATTGACTGTGGTAACAGCCGATGACAAGTTGTTATTTGTCTGGTTGCAGTTCGATTATGATTGGACAGTTAAGTTGACGTATCTCTCCTATGTCGGTGCGGTCGCCTTCATTCCTCCCTTGTTTCATTACCTGCTTCCGGCTTATCTGAACAGAAGGATTTTACAAGGTTTCGGTGGCTTGTGCAGTTTATACGCCATGTTCATCCTTTTCGTACCTGCTGGAACTATCTTAGCTATGAGCAGAATGCTCTCTATCGTGATGCTCCTATCCGTCATTATTTCTGCCTACATACTCTGGAAAGCCATTCGGGAAAAGGAAGACATTATATTTCTCCTGCTAGCTTGCTTGTTTGTAGGGGTGAATGTGATCTGGACGATTGCTTATGCCATATTAGGCTTAGAAATTGTTCACTACCCCTTCAACCTGATCTTTGCCGTACTTGCTTTTGCGGCATATTGGTTTAGACGATTTTTCCGGGCAACGACTGAAACGAAACATCTTGCTGAGAAATTACAGCAAGAGGATAAGCGCAAGGACGAATTTTTGGTGAATACCTCTCATGAACTAAGAAACCCATTACATGGCATCATCAATATCACACAAGCGATTATCGAGGATACAAACACGCCCCTTCATGAAGAACACAAAAAGCGTCTAGATATTCTCCTGCATGTCAGCAGGCGTCTGACGCTCATGCTAGATGATTTGCTGGATGTAACCCGATTAAAGGAGAACAGCATTCGCCTGCATGAGAAAAAATTAAACCTGCAGTCTATCTTCGCTGGTGTTTTCGATATGGCGAGACTGATGCTGGACGGAAAACCGATTGCTTTAAAAGCGGAAATAGACGATTCGTTTCCTTCTGTTCGGGGAGATGAAAACCGGCTGATTCAAATTCTTTTCAATTTGGTACATAATTCCATTAAATTTACAGATGAAGGAACCATCACGATTCGCGCGACAACGGCTAACGGATTTGCGTATATCCAAGTAGAGGATACTGGGGTTGGCATCGAGGAAAAGGCTCTGCAAATCATTTTTCAACCTTATGAACAAGCGGAACTGAATTCAATCAGAGCAAGTGGCGGATTCGGGCTTGGCTTACATATTTCCAAACAGTTGGTTGAGCTGCACGGCGGTACTCTATCGGTTCAGTCCACCCTGGGAAGAGGCTCTGCCTTTACTTTTACACTTCCACTAGCTCCAGATTCCGTTCCAATAGAAGAAAGCAGCGCTCAGACATTGATGCAGACTTCTCTAGAAATGGCCGCTGCAACGACTGATCAAATCACTACACCGACAGAAACGGTCTCTTCTATTAATAGAAAAGCAAAAATTATCGTGGTGGATGACGACAGCATTAACCTGAACATCCTTAGCAAAATGCTTGAATCAGATCAATATGAAGTAAGCACGGCAACCAGCGCTCAGCAAGCCCTGTCCATACTGGAACGTAAACCTGTGGACCTGGTCATCTCAGACGTCATGATGCCTCACGTATCCGGCTATGAACTAACACGCATCATCCGGAAACGATTCTCTGTTTTAGAACTGCCTGTCCTGCTCTTGACCGCGCGCAATCGTTCCCAGGATATTGTAACCGGCTTTCAAGCAGGGGCAAACGACTATGTTAAGAAACCCGTCGATGCTTGGGAATTAAAGGCAAGAGTAAAAGCCTTAACAGAGTTTAAAATATCCTTCGATGAACGTTTGCGTATGGAAGGAGCATGGTTACAATCACAAATCGAACCTCATTTTTTATTTAACGCATTAAATTCAATTGCCGCCTTGGGACTCCAGGACTTCACGAAAATGCAGGCACTGCTTGAAGAGTTTAGCAACTATTTGCGTTTGAGCTTCGACTTTCATAATTCTGAACCCGTTATTTCGCTTCACGATGAACTTGATCTTGTTCGATCTTATTTGTATATCGAGAAGCAACGATTTGGCGATCGATTACAAGTGGAATGGGATCTGGACCCTGATCTCGATTTTTATTTACCACCCTTATCCATACAACCGCTAGTCGAAAATGCAATCAAACACGGCTTAATGCAACGCACAAGTGGGGGAACAGTCTGGATTCACATCAAAGACAAAGAGGATTATTTCGAAGTTTCCATCCAAGACGATGGGGAAGGAATAACAGAGGAAGATCTGAATCAACTTTTCAGCCAAACAGGGCATGGCAAAAAAAGAGCAAGCGTAGGTCTGCGAAATATGGAACGGCGACTAAAACAACTATATAACCAGGGATTAACAATTGATAGCTCACCTGAACAAGGTACGATCGTAACTTTCAGACTCCCAAAATAAGGAATAAGCCACCCGGTTTATTCCTTATTTTTCTGCCTCCAAAGTTGATACCATTCTGTAATAGCCGGATTAGGCTGTTCTTGCAATTCGTTCCATAACACACTCGTTAATTGATCGTAGTGCTTGTGAACCGAAGAGTGCCTTCCCATGTCAGCAAATATTTTCATAAGGAAAAAATAAGCTTCTTCCTCAATCGGATAACGGTGACAAATGTCCAAACATAGCGTGATGGCTTTGTCCCATTCATCATTGGCGTAATACCAATCCACCATTTTCACGGCGGTTTGCACCCATTGCAGTTGTAATCTTTGACGCTCGCTTTCTGCCCATATGTAATTATGCTCTTGCAAATAATCTCCTTTACACAGAGCTATAGCTTGTTCATATTCGCCAATCGTCTCCGCAGATAAGGATATGTCAGAGCGAAAAAAACGCTCAAACTGATCCACATCTAAGATGGTTTGTTCTAGTCTTACCTTATATCCTTCTGATGTATTGCTGATTTGAAAATATTTACTAAATGGCGCCAACGTTTTGCGAATATGATAGATAGCCGTATACAATTGATGATAGGCTTTTTCCGGTTCAAGCTCTGGCCAGAGCAACTCAATGATCGCCGTTTTATTAACCGCTGTTCCCCTGTGTTGAACCAAATATAAGAACAACTGCTGCACCTTGGCAGTTCGCCAACGAAGTGGGATTTCCTGGCCCCCATCTACAATCGTTACTTGTTGAAACAGACTCATTTGTAAATTCTCCGATTTCTGGAGGGAGAAGGTCGTATGTTCCTCCATCATGGATTGAATTCGTTTCATTGTATTTTGCAGACGTTGCTTGCCAACTGGCTTTAAGACATAGTCGAGGGCGTTCAGCTCAAATGCTTTAATCGCATATCTCTCATATGCGGTGACGAAGACAATTTGCAATTGAGGTTTCACTTCCAAAAGCTGTTCGGCCAACTCGATACCGTTTAGCTTTGGTGTTTGAATATCCAAAAAGACAATATCAATCTCATTTTTTTCAATCTCTCGTTTGCCGATCATCGGATCCGTAAACTTGCCAACAATTTCAAAATCGCCGATATGTAATAACTGATGTTCCAAATAATTTAATGCCAACTCTTCATCGTCGATTAAGATCGCTTTCATACTGTTCCCCACTTTAATATTCTATCTATTCTCTAAACTATTCCCTCCCTGATCATTTACCCAAACATTCCCGCTCCACTACTTAGGTTACTGCTCAACTTGCCTTTAACTCTCCTCCTCTTGTATCGTTTGATTTTCATTAAGCCGCACTTTATAAGACTCGCCCCATACTTTCATTGACATAATGACCGGTTCCAGAGTCCTTCCGAAATCAGTAAGGGAGTATTCCACTCTTGGAGGAACCTCTTTATATATTTCGCGATGAATGATGCCATCCCGTTCAAGCTCTCTTAACTGCAATGTGAGCATAAACTGCGTGATTCCCGGATTGAGGCGCCTGAATTCATTGAATCTTTTCGTTCCGTTCAGGAGCTGATAGAGAATGATCCCCTTCCACTTTCCACCAATAACATCCAGCGTTGTTTCAACCGGACATGCTTGCATATCTGGACTCATTCCATATTTCTTTCTTCGGTCTCCCATCAGCTTATCCCCCAATGGTTTGATTTTTAATACTATACCATAAAAATATGCGTACTTACTTAAAGTAATTGAATCGATTTACAATGCAACTGTACAACATTTCCTATTTGAGAGGATGGATACCCATGAATACTCACCAAAAGATGAAAGCTGTCGGGGCTTACCGATACCTCCCTATATCTAATCCGGAAAGCCTTATTGATCTGCACTTGGATAAACCGGAACCTACAGGCCGTGATTTGCTTGTACGTGTAAAAGCAATCTCCGTCAACCCTGCAGATGTAGGCGTCCGCGAAAGTCATAACTACGAAGCCGATTCACCGAAAATTCTTGGTTGGGATGCCGCTGGAATCGTAGAACAAGTTGGTCCTGACTGCGAATTGTTTAAACCTGGGGACAAGATCTATTATGCGGGCAGTGTGTCTCGACCAGGCAGTAACAGTGAATTTCACTTAGTTGATGAACGAATTGTGGGGAATATGCCGCGAAGTTTGGATTTTGCTGCCGCCGCCGCATTACCGCTTACCTCTATAACTGCATGGGAGGGCCTATTTGATCGTTTAGGAATTAGCGTAAATACAGGTGAAAACAAAAGCATACTGATTATCGGTGCAGCTGGAGGAGTAGGATCGATTGCCATTCAACTTGCAAAATTAGCAGATTTGACCGTCATCGGTACTGCTTCACGTCCAGAGTCCATTCAATGGGTTAAAAGTCTCGGTGCGGATTTTATCATAAACCACAACAACCCTTTTCTCCCTCAACTCAAGGAAGTTGGTATTGACGCCGTAGATTATATCCTTTGCTTGAATGATACGGTTCAACATCTTGAAAATATGGCGGAAGTCATTGTCCCCCAAGGTAAAATTTGCTCTATCGTTCCTGCAAATAAAACTACCTGGGCAGGGAGCTTGAAAATGGACTTGCTGTTTTCTAAAAGTGTAACGTTTGTATGGGAGTTCATGTTTACACGGTCCTTGTTTCAAACCAATGACATGATCAAACAACACGAATTGTTGAATGAACTGGCGGACTTAATCGATGATGGGAAAATAAAAACTACGCTGACTGAACGACTGGAGCCAATCAATGCAGCAAACCTACGTTTCGCGCATGAGAAGTTGGAATCTGGACGGACCATTGGAAAAATCGTTTTAGAAAACTTCTGAAACTATGAAGACGAAGTAGGCATGGTTGGTTCCAAAATGCGATGATGTGAATAGACAACTCAAAGGCCCCATGCTACTATGGGGCCTTTTTGAGTGCAACGGCATGTGCTGGCGAGACAAATCCTCCCCAGATTCTGTAAAAACCTGCCTTTAGTTGTGATAGGGCTCAGCTTAACGGTGCCAGCTCGTCTGCGATCATTTTTGCCTTTTCCGCAAGCTCTCTCATATCATCCGCCGGAACAAGCTCGGCTAATTCGTAAGCCAGCGGATCACGGGAAAACTTGTACAATTCATCCCGAAGCAGGTTCCTTTTTTCTTCAGAGGCATCTATATAAAGTTTGCACGGCTGCCTATCCTCATCCAAATCATGCAAATCGACATAGCCTGATTTTTGAGATTCCAACACAATGGCTGAAAGATCGATTAGAACTGAGCAGGCAATATCAAGTTCTGCTCGAAACGTGCCGTTAGCATTTTTTATATCAAATCCAATACTTCCGCCGTTTTTCAAGTCTCCCTCAGAAAGCAGAACATCCAGACCCAAGTCCTTTAAAATCTGATTGAGCGTCACATCCGTTGAGTCCAATTGTTCCAAATAGTCTACTAGTGCCAGCGAATCATCGGAACCGCCAATTAAATCTCCCCACCATTTGCTTATGTACATGTTCTTCTCCCACTTTCTTTTAAGCATGGTAATGATCCAAATAAGATCGTTTCACTCAAAAGCATACTTATCAATGCCGCTTTCACCGAGCCACCGTCAGGCTATACCCGCCGCCTTTTGCAGACGAATTATAAGCTCCTTATGCGGTCCTTGCGCCTTGCGAGCCAATGCAGCCAGCTTCTCTGCCTTGCCCCAGATCGGGTACAGTACCCGCTCGGCCTCATCATCCGACAGAGTCTCTATTTGCTGTACGAATAGCGACAGCTTGTCTTCGCTTTCCAGCTCCGGCTGAATCTTCAGCTTTAGTGAATCGTGGGAGCGCAGCAGGCAGGCGATCAAGGTGGGAGTCGAGCGTTCCGTTATGCCATAGGTTTCGGCAAAAACGGCTGTGAACTTGTCATGCACCAGCTGATGCTCATCATCCACAATGTCCATGTAAGCTTCAACAAGCGAAAAATACCGCTCGGACGAAAGCCCCAGCCCGAACACAGCATAACTGCCGGGCATTACGCTTCTTTCGCTTTCCGTATCCTCGTACCATTCATACTCTTCCATCGCCTCACGAGCGTATTCCTCCAATAAAGGATGCAGCTCGGAATAAGCCAGAGCGTTCGCAAAAAAACGGTGCGTGTCCGATTTGGCTAGCCCCTTGATGGGTAAATACTCTCTCACGCTGGATTTTAACTTGATTTTGTAGCTTTTCGGGAAGTCCTTTCGTAGCAGGGAGAGGATAAACGAAATCGCCCGCTCATACGCCCCAGCTTCTTCCTTGCGAATAACGATTGTGAAGAGAGAAAAAACATCGTTAGCCTTGCATTCGACCAATTCATGGCGCAAATGGACTTCTTCTTGCGAGAAGCTATCGCTGCCATCCTTTAGCATACGCGCGGCTTTACCGCTGCCAAGCTGCTTCGCCAGCTCCAGAAAAGTCTGACCCTTGAATTTGTTAAAGTCCGGCTCGTAACGAATAATCATTACCGCTCCGTACAACAAAAGGTCGATAGGCTGATTCGGCTCATTCTTGTCCTCAAAAACAGCATCTGGCTTGATTACATACTCATTGGTCCTGTATTCGGAACGGGTGACGTCATAGTAATGCGGCAAAAATACATTCTCGACCCAGCCGGTCAAAGCCCTAATGATATCTCTTCGATGCTCCGCGAGAGCCTCAACCTGTTCTTTATTCAACTCCTGAATCCGGTCAAATAAAGCTATCGTCTTTGCGGCTTCCGGTTCGGGGAACAAATACGGATCCAGCAGATGACGCGCCAAAAAGAAGGTTTCCCGCCTGTTTGTCGGGTAAGAGCCCTTCTCCAGTTTTTCCTCCATATAGGACTGAATTCGCTCCAGAAGCTGCCGCTTTTTCTCTTCGTATACAGTTTCCAGCACCGTTAATTCCACAAGCCCGTCCAACGTTGCGAAGGCTCCTTGGAAGGTAAAACGGTAGTTGATCAATGGCGACGTTTCCAGCCTGTCCAGCCTCTCCCTTACGATTTCCGCCAGCAGGGGCTGAACCTCATGCAATATCTGCTCCCGCGTAAAGGGTGAAGCTTTCATCGACTTTTTGCCTGCGGCACTCCCCACAGATTTCGAACTTTCAACCCTAGTCCTGCCCGGCCGATAATCCAGCATGACAAAGTTAAAGATGCCTACTTGCAGTGTGGTGCGCAAGACCACTTCCTCTGCGTCCTTTCGACTCTCCTGTTCGTCAAACCATTTATGAATCGCCGTTTTCATCTCTTCCAGCGCTTCTTTCTGTAATTCGTTCATTGTCTCCCGCCTTTTCGCGTTTTCCATCTTTTCTCAACATAATCATACTATGAAAATGGGAAACCTTGTTGAAACTGTATACCTCTCCCTGAGATCGGCTAAAGATCAATCCTTAGGATGCAGGAAGTAGAGAGGAGAAAAATGCTTATGTCGGGAAGATCAGATTTAATAAGCATAAAAAGCCGCTGGAGCAAGAAGCTACAGCGGCTGGAAAAGGAACAAAATGATATTGAACGTAAAAAAAGCGGAGCTGAGAGCTGCACTAGTAGATCCAATTATCACTGGCTGCTGTTCATTCGGACTCATTAGCGCCAGTGTTTGCTGCGCTTCTAGGCTCCACCAACATGATATGGCATTCCTTTTCGGCGAAAGGCTTTTGATCGGCTCCCCCCGGGACAATAAACATCTCACCCTTGGAAATTTTCACTTGGCCATCACGAAAAGCAATGAACATCTCTCCTTCGAGCACAATAAATACCTTATCCGTACCTTGATGCTCGTGCCATATAAAATCCCCAGCAATCTTAATGAGCTTAAATTGAAAGTCATTTATTTCAGCAATGACTTTCGGAGACCAGAGATCGTTGAATGTAGATAGCTTCTCATTCAGATTAATAGCTTGGTAATGCATATGAATCCCTCCTCATTTTTCTCGACTTTTTAAAGCTTACGCAAGGCACTTGTTATATTTTGTAAAGCGTATTCGATAGCTAATGGGCCACCAGTAATAGCGGACGCATCCATTAAATGAACATTTCTTTTCTTAACGGCATTGAGATTATTCCATACATTGCTTTGTTTTAAGTCATTCATTAATTGTTCCTTTTTGGTAATGTCACCGATAAGGAAAATATGGTCTGCTTCAACAGTTGATATTCCTTCAAACGTAGTAAATTTATTAGTCGTACCTTTAAATATATGGTCTGGTGTAAGTCCCAGTCCCTTCTCTTTATCAAACGCAAGTATATAGACCGGATTTCCTTCACCTAGGACATTAAACGTTTTTCCATCCCACGACAATATAAGGGCTACTGACTCTCCTTCAATCGACTTTAATGCTTCGCGCCCAGTTGTGATTTCTTTCATCATTTTATCAATGACTTTTTCCGCTTCATCTTCTTTTCCAATAATCTCGGCTACTGTACGGAGTCCATATTGCCAATCGTCATAGATGTCCTTGGATTTTAACGTAATGACTGGCGCAACTTTTTCTAGTGAATCATACATTTTTTCATGATGCTCAGTTGCTAAAATAATGTCAGGCTCTATCGATAGGATTTTTTCAATATTAGGTGATAATTTTTCTCCTAATTCATCAGCTGAATCCAGCTTTCCTTTTAAATAGGATAAAGAAGATAGATACTCTTTTTCAGTAGAAGCAGCAGGCGGCTCACCTAATGCAACTAGTATTTCAGGATAAAAATACCATAATGAAGCAATATTCTCTGGTTGTTTCTCGATAACAATTTCTTTACCTAAGGCATCCTTAAATGTTCTTGGCCATTCAGTTGTATCTACCTTACCTGCTGTTGTAGATGCGCCTTCTGTCGTTGATCCTTTATTTTCAGCAGGTGTTTCATTACAACCTGCCAGTATGCCTGCTACTAATAGCATGGAGATTAGCAGGCCTTTCATCTTTTGCATACGAAAATTCCTCCAACATCATGTTATCTTTCGTTTGCCATTAGTATAGAAAAGGAATTTTTAGATGAGAATGGATGCCTGTTGAAGTTAGCATGGATTATTGATGAACTTCTCTCGATATTCAGTAGGAGAGATACCGAGTTGTTTCTTGAACACTCTACTAAAATAAAACGGGTCAGCAATTCCAACCGTTTGCGCAATTTGTTGTACAGACGCATCACTTGTAAATAGCATTTCTTGCGCCATGTTTATACGATGTTTTAATATGTATTCCGCTGGTCCCATACATGCATGTCTTCTAAATACATAAGACAGTCGATTTCGATTCACGTTATGTTGTTCTGCAATCGATGCTATTGTAAGGCTTTGATCATAGTATTCATGAATATAATGAGATACCCGTTCGAACAAAGTTTGTGATTCACAGCTATTCTGCCTATTCACAACACATAATAAGGTTTCATTCAGTACATCACGAAACAGCATTTCGGTCTGAAACATCGAAATGCCACCAGGCTGATTATACACATGCCAAAGGCGCATAATTAATTCAATCAGACGAGGAGATTGACCCGTTGATAATTCAAAATGCTGATGGGAAAAGCTTGTCTCTTCTAGTTCTGAGTTATATATCCGATATAAAACAAGGATATATTCCCAGTTTGTGTTACCGAACATTTTTTGAGCTAGTTTCATTCTTGCACCGCCATGCACAACTTTTCCTGGCGAAAAGATATAAGGCGTTCCATTAAATTGAAATTGTACCTTCCCTGTAAGTGGAAACACAAATCCAGGAAAAGAATCTGTATATTCAGCGTAAGGTACACCTGGATTTTTCGCATATCGATATACTCCTTCTACTTGAAAAGGAATGTGTGCCAAATGCTCCGCTAACTGATTAACGTCGATTTTCACATTGCATACCTCATTTCAAAAGTCGTTTGCCAGTAATACGTAAGATCGATCGTTGTACATCCTGTGCAGCTTCTTGATCAGATGCAGATGAGGGCCTTGTTTATTTTACCATTATCGATAACGATTATCATTGTCAACCTGTGCGGACAATAAAAATGCCGCACCCGCTAATGTTAAAACAGCGGGTAACGGCAAGTGTAAAGATAACTTTTCTGCTCACAGAACTTTGGACCAAAAAAAGACATCCTATTGGACGCTTTGGCTAGTTTTTTTCCTCCGACAAATATTGTTCAAGCTGATCAAAAGTTCCTCCGAAGCCCTGCTTCATAGAATCGAACATCCCCTCAAAGAAGCTGCGCTCTTCTTCAGTAGCATTGATCGGTCGGCTGCAAAGGGTTATTTGGGTTGTACCATTATTATCGCTCATTGTTACCTCATTGCGAATTTCGAGCGGGATCAAATCACTGAATGGAGACCTGACAATGTTTCCTGCCTCATCGGAAAAGCAGTTGATCCAGACAATCTTCTCGGGAGCCTTGATCTCCTGGTACACAAATTTACCCCACATTTGACTGCCATCAGGAGCTTGCATGCTGTAGTGGAAAAATCCGCCCTTACGAAAATCGAGATGCTTTACACTTATTTCAAACCCTTTCGGCCCCCACCAGTGCTTCAGGTGCTCTGATTCAGTCCATACTTGGTATACAAGTTCGCGTGGCGCATGAATCTCACGCGTTATTATTAACTCTTTGCTTTCCGAGTTGGGCGTCATATCGATTCCTCCATCAATCAGTATTCCTTTTAATTTATATAAGTGCTTGGACGAGATACCGTGCCCAACCGCGATTACTGACACCGCCAATATTATTAAACAAAGTTAATACCTTTAAACATACCCACCCAGTTAAATATATAAATCTAATCATTACGAACTTTATTTCAAAGCAACTACTTTGTTAATGCTTGTAAATACTTGCCGTTACTTATGATAAGGCTGAGCAAGCATCGTCGGAGAAACAGCCTTTTCATATTTACAGATCTATAAAAATAGATATAATGATCTATATGGAACCTTCATTGATTTATAAAGCTTTGTCTAACGAGACTCGTAGTCAAATTATGCAATGGTTAAAGAATCCAGAGGAATTCTTTGATGAAAAGCCCTATTTACAACAAGGCCTCAATTTTCGGATTGGTGTATGCGTGGGAGATATTCAGGCAAAATCGGGACTTGCACAATCTGTTATCTCGAGTTATTTGTTGACTATGCAAAAAGCTGGTTTGCTAGAATCTGAGCGAATTGGGAAGTGGACGTACTATCGTCGGAACGAAAAGATAATACAGGAATTTTCCGAGTACATCAAAACGAAACTATAAACGGAAAGGAGCTCTTTTTTTGTTTATTTATATCTATAATTCTGTATATATGAATATGATTGGAGGCTTACATTTAACATGAAACAGGTTAACCCTTTGCTTATTATGATTCTGGCTTTAGGCGTATTCGGCATCATTACAACGGAAATGGGAATTATAGGTGTTTTACCCCAGGTCACTCAAAAATTCAATATTTCGACTGCACAGGCCGGATGGCTTGTAAGCATATTTGCGTTAGTTGTTGCCATTTCAGGTCCATTCCTGACATTACTCGTTTCTGGTATTAATCGTAAAGTCATTTTATTAACCGCTGTGCTTATTTTTGCGATTTCAAATATTGTTTATGCCTTCACAACCAGGTTCGATGTGATGCTAGTTTTCCGTATTCTCCCTGCTATTTTTCATCCCATCTTTTTCTCGATTGCCCTTGTGACCGCAGCCAAACTTGTCCCTCCGGAAAAAAGCAGCAAAGCGGTCACAAAGGTTTTCGCCGGAATAACGGTCGGATTTGCTTTTGGCGTGCCTTTGACTTCTTATCTCGCGGACAAGATATCGTTAGAAGCTGCTTTCCTATTTGGAGCTGTTGTAAGCATGATTGCCTTTGTAGGAATACTAGCTTGGCTTCCTTCCATGCCTGTTACGGAAAAAATGTCTTACGACCAGCAGCTTGGTATATTACGCAAACCTCAATTGTGGTTAACGATCGCGACCGTTATTTTTATCTTTGCAGCTATGTTTTCTGTGTACAGCTACTTTGCTGAATATTTAGGACAAGTAACACATATGAACGGGTCATGGATTAGTATCATGTTGATGGCCTTTGGAATCATCATGATTTTCGGAAATTTTTTATTTGGGGGCTTTTTGCATAAAAGCATTACAAAGACCGTTATCTTGTATCCTCTGCTCTATGCGGTCATTTACTTATTCACTTATTATTTAGGTTCTTCTTTCTTTCCAATGGCTGTTATCGTATTCCTTTGGGGGACAGTGCATTCCGGAGGGCTTATTGTCAGTCAAGCATGGTTAACGATTGAGGCAAAAGAAGCTCCCGAATTCGGCAACAGCTTGTTTGTCTCATTTTCCAATCTTGGAATTACTGTAGGGACTTTTATCGGCGGTTGGTTTATTTCTCACTTGGGCATACATCAACTCATGTGGAGCGGCATTACGTTTTCACTTCTAGCTTTCTTATTGATCATGGTAAAAATAAAAATTTCCAAATCGAACGCAGAGGAAGTAAACGTACGTTAAACGAACGGAATCCATCGATCAATATAACGTGGCAGTCTAGAACATTGTTTCCGTGTTCAGGACTGCCACGCGGCAAGCAAGGTAGCTCCAAGATCATTCCCTCGGCTAGTTGCCGCACTGTGCCAAGCCGTTTATCCACTCAGCGATCTCCTACTGCGGAAGCAGACCTTTGTCAATCATGGTATCCACGATGCTAGCGATCCACTCATCTTCCTCCTCGCTAAAAATTTGTATCCCGATATGAAGCATCCCTTGAATAGCGCCAAGAACCTCGAGTTGCACCGCGGCATCACTCTCCGGGCACTACACTAACTCATCCAAAGCATCCGCACCATGGACTGCGCTGTGAGCCCAGCCTCCTTCGGACAGATAAATAACCGCGCAGATCCTTCTCCTCTTTATAATAGCAGAGCAGTGAATGCTTCAGGTGCTGGAAATCAGCTTGATCCAGAAAAAGCTGCTTCCTGTGATATTGCATAATCAAAGCATGTATGTAATCAATGTAATATATGGTTGCCTATCGTGGTCATTATATATTTTCTATTAATTATTTTCTCCTTGTTCGTACTAAAACTGTTGCCGTTACTTATGATACGGTTCACCGAGCTTTGAAAAACGGCAACGGGAGTGTTATTCAATTACTCATCTGATAAACCTCAACAAAACCATAAGTAACACTAGTAAGCAAAATACCGGTTTTACAATGTAATAAATTAAGAAAGTAGCTAACCAAGGAACCAAAAAAGAAATTAGAATGCTCACGAATAAGATTAAAATCAGGATTAAGCTAAATAATCTTAGTCTTTCATTCCAATTAATGCTACTGAATCTCAGTAATAATCTGCTAATAACCCAAAATAGACCTATTACTCCCAACAATAACAGGAAAATATTCTCTGCTAGTTCTTTATTCCCGTTAAAAACAGCATACCATTGTAATATAAGTTGATTTTTGAGATAGTCAGCATATCCTTGAATTGCTTTCATGCCCGTAAACATTATCGAAACAATGGAAATCATCAGAAGAGGAATAGCAATGGCACCTATGACTCTTCTTCGTTCTCCAATTCTCCATAACCTTCTGGTCTCTTCGATTCCTTGAACGAACTCGAGTCTGTAGTTCTCGAAAACTCTTAAACAATCGGTTAAAGAATATGTACTACTGAGTTCTCTCCAAACACGTCTAATCGTTCTACGATGCGTTGCCCCTACTTCATTAAACAATGTTCTTGCCTTATCAAGTACTGTTGCTAGTACAAATACTAACCCAATAATCAAAAGACCTGCACTAATGACAGTTTGCTCATCCCAGGTTCCATTCTCATATAAAAGGAGTTGGTAAATATTCAAATATAGAAATCCACTAAACAATAAAAGATATAAAGCAAGCTGTCTGCTAGCCCTTGATAAAGTGCTTATCGTTCCTTCATTAAATATGATTACAACAATTAAAAAAGAGATAGGTGCTATTGTCCAAAAAACTTTGCCGATCATTTGATCAGGAATTCCTATCGATATAACCATTGGAAATAATACTAATGTCAGAAAAAACGCAGTTATGAATACAAACAACAAACTTCTCCATAACTGTCGAATAGGTTGTAGTATCAGTATTGAAATAAAAGTCAGCATTAGAATTCTCGGTATACTAAAGCTAAATATTCTATCGATATTAAGCAATAAAAATGCTCCAAAACAAATAAAAACGTAACCAGAAACAGGTAACAAAATTCCGTAGTATGGATTTAGATTAATAGTACTCATTTTTAGATGTTCCATAGCTACTAGTACAAGTAGCATAGTAAAGAACCCTAAACCTAGCGATAAAACTGCACAGTACAGCAGGTTCACAAAGACTATTAGAGATGTAGAATTTCTCCTCCTCAATCTTCTTATTAAGTCATCACCCCATTTCGATATAAATAAAAAAGCATTCAAAATTATGTAATTTAAAAACGGCATATCATCAACTCCTTATAACAAATATACGCACATACGTTCCTTCCGTTTCGCTTTCTCTGAAAATCTATTTACTTCCCCCTCCCCTGCTGAACCAAAAAAGCGGGAATTCCCCGCTTCATCAGCAAAAAGGGGATGAGTTAGTATTGGGGTATGAATCTGTTGAAGTGGAAGGCAGTACATTCCGTAAACGTAAGGAGACCCAACTTGTAATTGTGGAGCCAGAATCGGTATTGGTACAAATGATCTTTGAAAAATATTCCAGTGGAAAAGGGATAAAAGCGATTGCTAACGAGCTAAATCACCTTGGTTATAAGACCAAATGGGGTAAACCGTTTAGTGTAGTGGCGGTTAAAGACATCCTAAACAACCCACTTTATGTGGGCAAAATCCGCTTCAACAAACATGAGAACTGGTCAACCAAAAGGAGAAAAGGCACTAATTCCAACTACATTGAAGAAAAAGGTGAGCATGAGGCTATTATTTCTGAGGAACTTTGGAACACGGTACAAGCTATGTACAAGGTCAAATCTGAAAAGCCAGCACAGGTTTTTCATGGCTCCTTCCCCTTTACTAGTGTCATGCGCTGACCAATGTGTGGGCACGGCATGGTTGCCACACGTAAAAATAAAAATGGGGAAATCAAGTACACCCTGTATTATCAATGTGGGCAGTTTGCCAATAAAGGCTCGGCTGTATGTCGGGCTAATAGTGTAAGAGCTGATTACGCAGAAGAAGAGATTCTGGCTCGTATTGAGAAGATTGTAAGCCAGCCTCAGATTACGGAAGATGTGGTAAGGGAACTGGGACAACGCCAAGATATGGACAAAGAGCCTCTCCAGCAGGAAATTAAGCATCTGGATAAGGAAATAGCGGATGTTAAGCGAAAAATGGGCAAGTATATGGCACTGTACGAAAACGATATGCTTGAAGTTGAAATGTTGAAAGAAAGATTGGAAGAGCTAAAGGAACAGGAACAAAGATTGCAGGTACGGAAAGCGGAATCGAGAGCAAGTTGCATGCTGGTGATGCCGCTCCGATACCATTTGAGGTATTGAAGGGTATGTTAAGAGAGCTTCGGAATGTGTTTAAAAGGGCTGATCATAGGAAAAAGAAGCAGTTGGTGCATGCGATGATTAAAGAGATAACGGTTACTAATGATAGGAAAATTTACAAGATAGAATGGCGGTTTGATAATGTTATTAGAGGTTTATTGGCCAGCTAGAGATAGTTTTATTGCAAATGGCGAAGTCGGAGAAGTTTAGCCGCTTCGCCCTTCATACATTTTCAAAACTTCTAGAAAACTGCCTTAATAATAGGATGAAACCCATGATTGATTGCATTTCCACAGAATTATTGACAGACCCCATACTTGTTGAAAAATATTCTATTTCCAGGTATGGACTCTTTCTATTGGTTTTTGAAAGTTCTTGTTTTTCTCTAGAAAGGTTATCCTATTATGATCATAGCGATCTTTGCCTGACCTATAACAGCATTTTTTGTATTTTTCCCCAGAGTTACATGGACACTTTTGATTTCTGCCTACACCTTTATACTCATCTTTTAACTCTTTAGTAATCTCCAAGTCCCATTTTTCATATGGACTCTTTAGATGTTCCATCAAGCTGTCTAGAATACGATAATTATATTCCATACCTTGAGGGAAGAGGACTCCATATTTATCGAATGGATTTTCAACTATTGCTATTCCTAGAAACTCTACATCTTCAACATTTCGGCAACACTGTTCTCCATTATATATTTCTCCAACTTTATGGTCACATGATCTTCTTAACGTCACTTTTTGACCACATATTGAACATTTCTCACTTTTAATGAGAGATTCTCTGCTACTAAAGTATTGATAAGGAAACAGTTTTTGAAATTTAACTATATTAGTCTCAATAAAGAGTAAGTTATACTTATTGTTACTGTAATCGAAATGTTTTTTTAAAAATGATAACTCAATATCAGCTCTATCAAACTGATTCCATGCATCGAAATGTTTCTTAATTTTTAAACATTTAAAAGCAGAAATGTAATGTCCAAGAATTTTATAGACTTGCTCAATACACCATATTTCTTTTGCCCCGGCTTGATCGTCAATTCCAACCGCTTGTCTTTTCAATTCCTTTAGAATATTAGGTATATCAGGATTTAACGTTGTACCTCTAAATTTTTGAAGGTATTCCTTTAATTCGTTTACAACCATGTTCCTCACCTACTTATTAAATAACTCCTTACTAACTGTTTCTATTGTTTCTTTAAATTTATCTGCATCACCTTCGTAGGATATTCTTTTTGAACTACCATTGGATTCAACTACAATACCTACTTTGATTTTTAGATCTGATTTTCTAGTTCTCATTTTTTCATATAGGTATGAAGATACTAAATTAATTGTAATTGGTAATACGTATAGATTAACTAACATCTCAGGTAAATTCATCACGTCAGCATGTAATTCTAATGCTTGGAATTTTTCATCCGATATACAGATATCAGAAATTACTCCGAATTTAACTGAATTTTCCCTAAGATACTCAAAGAAATCACGAGTTTCTTCAGGAAATACAGGTCCCTCGATAACTCTAAACTTTTCATATGGAATTAATAACACATTTGCCTTCTTAATCTCTTCTTCGTATTCCTTTGGAAAGTAGGGCTTATTATATATTTCACTAAATGTTGTGGCTACATCGTTTATCTCTATTTTCTTGACTTCGTTACTTTCATGAATCACATTGAACTCCTCCATGATTTCATATTATATATTTTAATACGATGCAAGAGTAATTTAGTTCCAAAGAGTTTTTTAGTTCCTAGACATTTTATCGAATCCGTTGCCGTCACTTATGATACGGCTCCCCCCGACTAATCCGAAACGCCCGATAAACCTGCTCAAGTAGTATTAACCGCACCAACTGATGCGGAAACGTCATCTTCGAAAACGACAGCAACGCATCCGCCCGCTTCAACACCTGATCTGCCAAGCCCAACGACCCGCCAATCACGAACGCCACCTGACTCCGCCCATGCAAAGCCAGCTTGTCCATCTCCGCAGACAGCTTTTCCGAAGACCACATTTGCCCACCAATCGCCAGCGCAATCACGTACTGATCCTGCTTGATCTGCGCCAGGATGCGCTCGCCTTCCTTGCGCTTCACCTGCTCCATCTCCGCCGCACTCATCTCTTCCGGCGCCTTTTCATCATTGACCTCGATCACTTGCAGCTTGCAGTAAGCAGACAGACGCTTGCTGTATTCATCAATGCCCTCACGCAAATATTTCTCCTTCAGCTTTCCTACTGTAATAATCGAAATTTGCATGATCCTACATTCCCTTCTCTTTCAAAAGCGCAATCTGCCCAGGCTCCCCACATTCCCGACAACGCTTGTCTACTCCATCGCCCTCAATCGCCTGTGCCGTATACGTATCCGGCGCCGCCTCAAAATCATTTACGTAATCATCCAGCTCCTGCTCCAAATGCTCCATGCAAGCAAACCGCACCGGATATTCCACCAACAACTCAACTTCTTTGCCTTCTATTTGTAAGCTCTTCATCTTCATGTCCATATCAAATGCCTCTTTTCCGTTCAATAATGTCGCTTCCTATTCTACCCCAGAACCGCAGCAAAACAAATGAATCAGGCAAAAAGTCATCATTAACTTCCGGCGGACATTAAAAACTGTAGAGAGAAAAAAGAAGAAAAAAGCGAAAGTCTTTGGGATACCAACCGAAGCGTAATGGAAAAAATGAAACCTGCCTTTAGCGTCCACCGCTGAGACACTGCGTAGCTGCGCGACTTTGGACGTGGGTTTCACTTTTTACATGAAGCTGGGCAGAACCGCCTCCCAGCAGGTAGCCCAAGAACTTGAGCGTTTTCTTCTTTTTTCTCTCCTCCACCAAAAGCCCGTCTAACGAAAAAAAGAGAGCGCCGTATCAGCTCGGCGCTCTTAAGAAGGGATCTATTAAAAAATAGATAGAGGGGGGAACTTCAGAAACTGCATATATGCAAACGGGACAAAATGCATCCCGGAATTGCCCGTCAAAATTTGTTTCCATCATATGCCTGCCCAAAAAATCGCTTGGTCAGTGATTCTTACTGCTGTGGCGGAGCGGTCAGCTTCACTTTGGCAGTCTTCTGGATACCGTCACGATAGTACGTAACGTCCATCGTATCGCCCGGCTTTTTGCTCATCGTCAAATACTTGCGCAGCTGAGCGCTATTGGAAATGTCCTTATTGTCCAGCTTTACGATGACGTCGAATTGTCTCAAGCCTGCTTCACCCGCAGGAGAGAATTTGCCTACCTCAGTTTGTACGACGACGCCGGCTTTCACACTGTCAGGCAGATTCAAAGTTTCTTGCCATTCGTAGCGTGGAACATTGGCTAGGTCGAGTGGCTGAACACCAAGGTAAGAACGTGCCAGCGTGCCTTTTTCCATCAGCTGATCCACGATCACTTTGACATCATTGATCGGGAGGGCAAAACCTAACCCTTCGACACCTGCCTTCGAAATTTTCAAGGTGTTAATCCCGATAACCTGACCCTCGATGTTCACGAGGGCACCACCGCTGTTACCAGGGTTGATCGCTGCGTCTGTTTGAATGACATCCAGCTCCCAGTCGTCCTGGCCATCTTCGTTAAAGTCCATTGGCATGGAGCGTTCCTTGGAACTGATGATGCCTTGTGTGACGGTCCGGGAGAACTGCATGCCCAGCGGGTTCCCGATAGCAATTGCCGGTTCACCCACCTGTAAGGTAGAAGAATCACCAAACTCAGCAACGTCCGTAACTTTGGACCCGTCGATTTCCAATACAGCCAGATCGGTGTAACCATCGGCGCCGACCACTTTTGCCGATACTTTTTCACCTGTTGGTAGGGCGATTTCCAGCTTTTGCGCCTTATCGATTACGTGGTAGTTGGTAACGATGTAGGCTTTTCCGCCTTTTTTCTCAAAGATGACACCAGAGCCTTGGCCCTGCTCTACATCCATCGAGTTCTGCATCCAACTGTTTCTGCGCTGACCGATGTTGATTACCCCAACGATCGCATTTTCCACTTTTTTCACCGCATCTACTGTACCCGATCCCACACTAACAGATACTGGCTTAGCAAACAGGCTAGAAGCGGAGGAATTACTGCTTATCGCATTTTCTGTACCAGGCTTAACCATATTAATATATCCCGAATTAGAGAGAGTCGGCAGCGTGAGCAGGACGACCATCCCCCCAATCACCGCGGACGTTACCGACGTCACGACCATACGTCCAATGCCAGAACCGCGTTGTTTCTTTCGCTCCACGTGAGTTAAATCATCATAATAACCCATGATTCATACTCTCCTTTCTATCTTCTACCATTACTAGCTTTGCAAGTTTTTCATGCTCGTATACACAATGACATGCGCCTTAATTGGTTTGCATGATTGATTTCGTTGATGTCTGTTTCCTTTTGACACCCTTAGTATACGACCCGCTTTCGGTAAAATGGCGTGAGAATTATGGAAAGGTTGTGGAATAGAAAAAAGCTCCCGGAATATTTCTCCGAGAGCACGGATATGATAGATTAAAAGCTTTTATCTGCCAGACCAAATAGAAAGGATTGATAGACTTGAAAGAAGTCCACCTCATCGCCAAGCTGGCTGACCTTCAGGAAGTAGACTACCACAATACGCTTGTCCTGCATGCCCTTATCGAGCTGCTAGTTGCCAAAGGACTGCTGACACATGACGAGCTGACTGCCAAAGTGAATGAGCTCGATACACAATTAACTTTCCATATCGATACGTACGCGAAGCTCACAGAGCGAATCGCCAGTCGTCAAGCGGGGATCAAACCGATCTCATAGCTCTTCCAGCTTGGTAGGTCGATCCGGGTACGTATCGCGCAGATGCACATCGTCACCAACAGACAGCCCCCGCTCCTCCAAGATGTTTTTGACCGTCAGTCGAGCCAAATCAATCATGTTGTTTTCCTTACTCAAGTGGGCGAGGTATACACGTTCTGCCCCACCTGTTAGACAATCGAGCAAAGCATCGCCCGCCGCTTCATTGGACAAGTGCCCGACATCGCTCAAGATACGTCGCTTGATACTCCAAGGATACTGGGACATGCGCAACAGCTCAACGTCATGATTGGACTCGAACACATACGCATCTGCTCCACGAATCGTCTCCTTGATCCGATCGCTGACATACCCCAGGTCAGTCGCGACACTGAGCTTTTTCTTGCCATGATAAAAACAGAAGCCCATCGGCTCAGCGGCATCGTGCGAGATTCCGAATGACTCGATGCCCAAATCCTCTAACTCTTTCTTTTCCCCCACAGAAAAGAAGCGTCGCTGATCTTCCTTGATCGTCCCGATTTGCCCATCCAGCTCCGACCAAGTCTTATCATTGGCGTAAATCGGCAATCCATATCGCCGCGCCATGACGCCGACTCCTTTTATATGGTCGACGTGCTCGTGGGTGACGAGAATGGCGCTGAGCTCTGCTGGATTGACACCAATGGTCTCCAGTGCCGCTTCTGCCTGCTTTCCTGTAATGCCTACATCGATCAATACGGAAATACGGTCTGTTGCCACGTAAATGGCATTGCCCGTACTCCCGCTTGCCAACACACTAAATCTCACCGAACATCCCTCTTCCCGTATCTTTCCCAGGTTGTCTATCTATTCAGCGCTGCGTTACCATCGGACGCTCCAGAGCCCCTGTAATCGCGTTGACAAAATGCCATTTGCCATCGTGAACCACGCGCCATACAGGCACCAGCGTCTGAATATCCGCATCGTAAGAACCGTAATAACCCAGGCTCACATTCTCAATCCGTTCCCCTGGTGAAATGATTTGCTTGTCCACCAAAGAGCGTAGTGCCGCATAACCAGAGATCACCTGTCGTTCCCCCTGCTGTTTGCGAAGGTGGAAAAAGGTCTGCCTGTATCCGAGTATCGTTCCGTTGTCCAAATACATTTCCAACGGTGCGACGAATACTGGCATTTTATCATAGACCTGCCAATACAAGAGCCGCGCTTGATTCGATTGATACGGATCGGCTACGTATTGATCGGAATAAATCAGTCTTGGACCAATTTGACGCAAGAGCTCCTGAGGATTCAGTTGACCACGAATCTGCATCGGAGGGTCCAGCTTGGCAGCCAGAGCCATCTTTTCTACCGTCGCCTGAAGTCCTGATATCTCATGCAAGGAGATCGGATTAATTCCGATATACTCCGCATCCAAATTGGACATTTCCGGTGTATCCTGCGGCACTTCTGTATCCAATGTGATATTTTGCTGATTCAAGTACAGCTCTGTATTCCATTTCTCGCTCTGCGCGACTTCCTTGTCATTCCACAGGCTAACGCGCGTCACATACACCTGATACAGGAGAAACAAATCGAGGAGAAGAAAGGCCCAGATCAGAATCGTCTTCGTCCTACTCCAATCCATGCGCCTTCCCTCCTCCCTGCTTGGTGTGCGCAGAAATATACAGGTTCGCCTGATTCGCCAATTCCACAACCCAGATTGGCATCAGGTCTACGTATCCTTCACCTACTTTGGTATGGTAAGCCAAATAAGCGTTGGTGATTTTTTCTGTATCCGCCAGCTTTTTGTCGCGGATATATTGATACAGCTCCGGACCAGACATAACCGTCCACTCTTTGTTATCGATATACTTGTCCAAATCCAGCAGCGATCGGCTCATCGTCACAACCTGGCCTGCTTCTGAAGTAATTTGGATCGTATCGATTTGCTTGGCCTCCCCTTCGCTGATCAAGGGATACGCCCCCAAGTACTGGCGGAACGTGATCAAGTCTTTTTCATTGTAGCTCTTCTTGATTCGTTCAAAATGATATTCATCAAGCCAGCCTAAGTGCTTATTCATGAAGGTAACCGCACTCTGCACTTTTTCTTCATCAGACAGCTCCTGATCCCGCTGTTGATACGCCGGATCAGTAAACGTGAACGCCTGCTGCTCCGATCTCAATTGAATCGATCTGCTGCCATCTGTAAAAATAACCGTTTTGTCCCGCTCCATGATCTGTCTGACGAGCGACTGATCGATAAAGTAGGATTCGATCAATCTTTCATTCGTAACAGGTACGTAGCTGTAGCGGAATTGCTGCATGCGCATCTGATTCTTGGGCAAATAGTAAGTGCTCCACATCAGCGCAGTGCCTTCCAAATCTACGAAGCTTCGCTCTGGTTTGACGATTTTCATGATTTGCTCAGGCATTAAATCACCAGAAGCTAAATACGATTCTCGCAAATCCTTAGGGCTGATCGACGTTCGAGAACGCATCATTCGACCTTCCTCAGTCGACAAAAATAACGCGTAGACGACATCCTCGTCCTTCTCGTAGTACAACCACAATCGGTCAATCCCTTTCATTCGGTTGTCAAACTCATCCCGAAAGGTTACCAGCCGACCTACAATTGACAAGGGAACCGTGCTCCGAAAGCGCACTTCCAAACCCATCTTTTCCCGGGCAATATCTTCCCATTTCTCATTGGAGATGGTGAGCGGAGAAAAATCGAGGAAGATCCATTTCGACATTTCTCGCACGATCAAACTGTAAGGAGCATCGGTTGCGGATGCTTTCGTATGGCGATCTTCCCCATAGTGAAAAACAACGGATTCCGGCGTAACGAGCTGTTCGAGTTGTTTTTCCTGAACTGGCTTTGACTGCGTGTACTCTGCCGGCTCAATAAATTGAAGGTTAGGTTGATTCGACCACAACATCGCTGTCAAAACAAAGCTGGCTAGCACTAGCAGATTGAGTAAGACGGTCTTGGCAGGCTCTAGCATCCGCTTCATCCCGTTTTTCCCCCTTGGGCAAATGGCACCCAGAACGTGACTGTCGTTCCCACGTTCCACTCGCTCGTAATCTCGATATCTGCACCGTGTGCCTGTACTAATTCGCGGGCAATCGCCAATCCCAGACCCGTTCCACCCTGACCGCGCGAACGCGCCTTGTCTACGCGGTAGAAGCGCTCAAAGATTCGCTTCAAATCGCGGCTGGGAATACCGATTCCTGTGTCGGTGATGGAGACTTGTACCCGCTTTTGCTTGTGGTTCTCTTTTGCCATGAGAACCACGGTGCCTCCTTGAGGCGTATACTTGATCGCATTGGACAAAAGATTATCCAATACTTGATTAATCGCATCCAAATCAATATAAACCGGCGGAAGCTTGCTCGGCATATCCAGACTGAGCTGAACCTCCTGTTGCTCACTGAACATGGAAAATCGATCAGCAGCATAGCGAAGCAATCGATTGATGTCCGCTTCCTTGCAATGCAGGCGAACCCCCTGCGAATCAAAGCGCGATAGCTGCAACAAATCGTTTACCAAGCGAATCATGCGCTCTGTCTCAGACGACGTAACCTTCAAGAACCGTTGGGACAGCTCTGGCTCTTCCACTGCGCCATCCAGCAGCGCTTCCACATAGCTTTTAATGGTCGTCAGTGGCGTCCGCAGCTCATGCGATACATTCGCCACGAATTCGCGGCGCTGCTGCTCCAGTCGCTGCTGCTCCGTCACATCGGCTACGACAGCGATGATCCCGCCCATTTTTTTGCTATCGTGCTGCAAGGGCGTAAACGTCACACGCAGGATCACTTCTTCCTTATTCGGCAGCGTCATCTCAATGAAAAGGGGCTCTTCCTGCGCATAGAGCGACATCTCATCTTCTGGCGGCAGACCCAACAGATCATACAAGGTGCGTCTCTTGAGAAGGACGTCTGCCATCGTCACCTGTAACATATCTTCTGCAGCTCGATTAAACAGGATGATCTGTCCATTCCGGTTAGCGGCAATAACACCGTCCGTCATGTTACTCAAAATTCCTGCGAGCTTCTCACGCTCTTCCTCTTGCTGCAAGATGGCTTCCTGCAATCGCAAGGTCATATGATTAAAGGCCATACCGAGCTGGCCAATTTCATCATCACTATATACTCGTACACTACTGTTAAAATCCCCGTCTGCCACCAATCGTGCCTGACGGGTCATCTCCTTCACAGGCTTGGTGATGGTGCGGGCCAACACAACCCCGAGCACCGCCGTAATGACCATGGCGATCATCGTACCTGTCCCCAAGATGCCGTTCATTTTACCAATCGTCGCATAAGTGCCTTCCATCGAAGCGATCATGTAGACCGCTCCGTATACGATCTGATCGCCCTTAACAGGTAGTGCCAATACTTTCACCCGCGCCCCTGTCTTCGGATCGATCCGCATCGATTCACTGCGCGTCCCGAGCAAGGCAACCGTTACTTCAGGCTGCGAGGTCCGCTGTCCAATTGTACTTTTGTCCTCTGTCGTCGCAACCACCGTTCTTGTCTGATCAATGACCTGCACATTCGCTCCATTAATTTTTACCAGGTTGTTGATCAGGTTGTCGATGTACTGTCGGTTTTGTTCGGCGTTGGATTCCTTCCCGTCATGCGGGCGCAAATCGCTTTCCAGCAAACTCGCTAACAAACTAGCTTGTCCATTCAATGCCTCGGAAAAGTTGTTGATGTAGTAGCTCTCGACTTCCCGGGCAAAATAGGCGCTAATAAATTGCATTGCAAGCAAAATCAACAGCATGTAAATGATAACCATTTTCCACTGAACGGTTTTGAACAGCCGCCTCATCCAGGCTGGCCTCCCATGCCGGGATTGCGTAATGTATAGCCCAAACCACGCCGCGTGATAATGTACTTCGGCTGGCTCGGATCATCCTCGATTTTTTCCCGCAAACGACGGATGGTCACATCTACCGTCCGCACATCGCCAAAATAGTCGAATCCCCAGACCGACTGTAGGAGATGCTCTCGCGTCAATACTTGTCCCTGATGGCGAGCGAGGTACACCAGCAGCTCAAACTCACGGTGCGTCAGCTCTAACGCTTCTCCTACCTTTTCGACGGTATACGAGTTCAAATCGATTTCCAGCTCATGCACGCGCAGTACATGCTGGCTATCCTTCTCTTCCACTTTCGAGCGGTTACGACGCAAATGGGCCTTTACACGGGCTACCAGCTCACGCGTACTAAATGGCTTCGTCACGTAATCATCCGCGCCCAATTCCAGCCCGAGTACTTTATCCAGTTCAGAGTCTTTGGCAGTCAGCATGATGATCGGAACATCATACGTTTGGCGAACGGTTCTGCATACGTCCATTCCGTCTCTGCCTGGAAGCATAACATCCAGTAAAATCAGATCTGGTCGCTCATCCTTGACCACGACAAGTGCCTCATCACCATCATAGGCGCACACGACCTGATATCCTTCTTTTTCAAACGTGAATTTCAAAATATCTGCAATCGGTTTTTCATCGTCAACTACGAGGAGTTTTGCCATCCTGCGCCCTCCTTTTTCTATAAGTACGTGTTCCAACAGTCGCCTGTTTCCTCGCAAACTGCCTCTTCAAGGATTCCACTTCGACTGTCACTATTCCTCTACAATACACTATGTACGCCGTGTAAAGAAGGGCTTGGCATTCAATCCCTGCCAACAAAAAAAGGGCCCCTCCTAAGAGTTGCCCTTTCTTATCCAGAAATTACTTGTCTATTTTAAGTAACGAATCGGGTTTTGATTTCGTCCATTTTGTAGAACCTCAAAATGCAGGTGGACGCCGGTCGATTGTCCAGTAGAACCCTTTACGCCGATTTTCTTTCCTTGGCTAACAACATCGCCGACTTTCGCATTAATGCTGCTCATGTGACCGTACAATGTCTTCATTCCATTGCCATGGTCGATGATAACCGATTTTCCATAGTCACCATTCCAACCAGCGAATGTAACACGTCCATTGTCTGCCGCCATGACAGAACCAGCACCGGCAATATCAATTCCTTTGTGCATGCTGCCCCAGCGTTTGCCGAAGCCACTGCTGATATACCCGCTAGCAGGCCAGCTCAAACGGCCAGTCCCGCGCGATGGAATTACTTTTGTACCGCGCTCCATAATTTTGGTTATAGGCTGCACAGTTACATCTTGTTTGATGACTTTGCGATTAACTACTTGTCCATTTTCTTTCACAACTTCGTACTTAACTGTTTTACTACCATTTTTACCTTCTTGTACGACCTTCGTTTCGCCTTTAGGAACCTTGTCATTATTGTTAATTTGGGTATTAAAAGCAATAACCTCTTGCTGATCTACTTCTTCTTTGACTTGTACAGTAACCAGTGGACGCACTGCGGTTACATTGATTTCTTGTCCCAATTTAAGGACGGTATTTTCCGTAACACCTGGGTTGTTCGCGTAAATATCTTTTGATGTAATGCCGTATTTCTTCGCGATGCAACCGATGCAATCGCCTTCTACGACCGTGTGCTTCATATCCTTGAAGGTGCCTTTTACCAGCAACTCCTCGAGTTTATCGGCAGACAAAATTTGAGATGCATCGATTGTTTCGGTTTGCATCTCTACATTTTCTTTAAATGCGACTTCTTTTACCGGATTTGGTTTGACTGGGACTGTGGACGCTGCTGCTACAACAGCCTTTTTCCCTGTCGTTGCAGGAACTCCGGAATATTTTTGTTTCACTTCAGCCAGTACTTGATCAGCCGATTGCTGGTCTGGCAGGTAACCTACCACTTTGCCGTCAATCGTCAGCTTAACGCCCTGAACCTTGATATCCGCTACGGATGCCAGAGCTTGCACAGCGGCATCATTATTGAACGGTGCCTTGAATTCACGCTCTTCTTTGAATGTGATATAGTCAGCCAATTGCAAGTTGAGGCCTGTTTTTGCCTTTTCCTCTTCCAGCTTGGATGCTGTCCAGTTATGTATCACATTTGGATCATTTACCACGCCAATCTCTTTGCCGTTCACACTGACATGGTAGACAGAATTGACATTGCTTGTGTAATAATATTGTGCCGATGCTCCAGCAGCAATCGTCAATACTAAACCTGCCGCAATTGAAAGCGATTGTTTTTTATGCGACTGGATGTAAGAGCTTGTACGTTTCATAGTACGTTTCGCCAGATCACTGCAATCCCGAACGATTCGTGATGACCGTTCCTGCAGCTTGGCCTTCCATTCTGACCAATGCATAACTTGTCCCTCCTGAAAACAGATACAACTTGCTCGTTCCATTTCCTGAAAATTTTTAATTTATTGACTAGGTCGTAAATCCCATAATTTAGTTTCCATTTATCTGCCAAATTGCCTAAAGAAACCAACTATGTCGACTTTACCATAAGATTAACGACAACATCAAGTGTAAATTGCTGTCGAATAAAAAAATAGACATAGAGTCACTATATGTACAAACAATTGGTAGTATTTATCATATCTGGAGGCTGATATACGTGAAGGAACGTAACATTCTTGCAGGATTTCACACCGAAGATGGTGCCCAAAAGGCAGAAAAAGCACTTCGACAAGCTGGTTTTTCCATCATTCAGATCGACAGAATCGGACAATTCCCTGGTGACGGGAATGAACATATTCTGAATCCCATATCCGGAGATTTTTCCAGCTTGGGCAACCTTACACTGGCAGCTGACTTCCCAAGCGGCAGGGATGCAAGCATCATGGCCGCAGTAAATCCAGACGCCAGCGGCATGGCCGATCGGGGCGATGACAATTTGAATCGCAGTGTCTTGTTAACGGCAGTGGTACCAGAGGAACAAGGTGATCTTGCGACTGAGATCATTCGATCGTATGGAGGCATGATCTAAAATAAATATAGCCATCTTCCCTTAACTGACTAGGAAAGATGGCTTATTTCGTTATGGACATCTGTGACTCACACCTCTTGCATCGAGGTAACGTCTTTTAACGCAAGTCTGCGTATTTTCGTTTTCTCGGCGTCATTTGGTTGTTTGTATGTGGTGATAAAGCATAGGTAGCCATTGTTGAAATGAGTCATGGTTCCCTTGATGACGACGCCATTGATCATCTTTACCTGTACATTTTTGCCCAGCAGCTTCATGGCCTTTTGGTCAAATCCAAAACCCATCATCACTTTTCACCTCTCCATTTCTCCCTATGTCTATCCATATGCCCAGAGGGTGTCGTTTCGTGTCTGTCCCTTGCAAAAAAAAAAGAAAGCTGCCGAATGCTCGACAGCTTTCTTCTATTATATAGTCGATAACTTATCCGTAAATGCCACGAACAATGACCGTTTGTTCACGATCTGGTCCTACGGAGAAGATCGACATTGGAATACCAGTCAGTTGCGTGATGCGCTCAATGTAGTGACGAGCGTTTTCTGGCAAGTCGTTCAGATTGCGAATGCCTGTGATATCCTCTGTCCAACCTGGCAGTTCCTCATAAACTGGTTCGCATTTCGCCAGCAGGTTGAGGTTCGCCGGGAACGACTCGATGACTTCTCCATTGTATTTGTACGCTGTGCAAATACGCAGTGTCTCAATGCCAGACAATGTATCCAGCTTGGTGATCGCCAAACCGGTGATACCGCTGACACGACGAGCATGACGAACGACAACACTGTCGAACCAGCCTACGCGGCGTGGACGACCTGTTGTTGTACCATATTCGAAACCAACCTCACGAATATGGTCGCCAGTTGCATCAGTCAGCTCAGTCAGGAACGGACCGTCACCTACACGCGTCGTGTAAGCTTTTGCAACCCCGATTACTTGGTGGATCTTAGTTGGTCCAACACCAGAACCGATAGTCACACCACCCGCAATTGGGTTGGAGGACGTTACGTAAGGATAAGTACCTTGGTCAATATCGAGCAAAACGCCTTGTGCGCCTTCAAACAATACGCGGTTGCCGCTATCAATGGAATCATTGAGGACAACAGATGTATCGGTTACGTAAGGACGAATGATTTCTGCCAGAGCCAAGTATTCATCCAGAATTTCTTGAAGCTCAAAGCCAGTTGTGTTGTACAGCTTCTCCAGCAGCAAGTTCTTCTCTGCCAGGTTGCGCTCGAGCTTGCGAGCAAACTCATCGCGATCCAACAAATCAGCGATACGAATACCGATACGCGCAGCTTTATCCATGTAAGCAGGTCCGATACCTTTACGGGTCGTACCAATTTTGTTGGCACCGCGGCTATCTTCCTCTACGCCATCCAGCTTGATGTGGTACGGCAGAATCACATGCGCGCGATCACTGATTTTCAAATTGCTTGTAGAAAAACCGAAGCTGTGAATGTAATCCAGCTCTTTTACCAATGCTTTCGGATCGATTACCATACCGTTTCCGATTACGCAGGTCTTGTCACTATAAAAAATTCCGGATGGAATCAAATGCAGCTTATACTTGTTACCATCAAAAATAATGGTATGGCCTGCGTTGTTACCGCCTTGATAACGAGCCACTACCTCTGCACTTTCAGCTAGATAGTCTGTAATTTTACCTTTACCTTCATCGCCCCACTGGGTTCCGACGACAACGACTGTTGACATCGAAAAACACCTCCTGATATTATCATGTCTTTTCGGGCCTGAAACAATCTAAGTTTACTAAACGAGACTCCCCATGTCAACGCTAAATACGAACATTCATATAGTTAGTTCTTAATATGTTCGGCAATTCAATATATAAAAAAAAGCCGGAATTTCTCCGGCTTTTCGTTCATTCCATCTATTAACCTGCTTGATTTCGAAAGCGATGATCCAAGTTAACGAATTTGTTGAATTCTTTCAGGAACGCCAACTCCACCGTTCCGGTCGGGCCGTTACGCTGTTTGGCGATAATGACTTCGATGACATTCTTGCTTTCTGATTCCTTGTCATAGTAGTCATCACGGTACAAGAAGGCAACGATATCGGCGTCCTGCTCAATCGATCCCGATTCACGGATATCGGACATCATCGGTCGCTTGTCCTGCCGTTGCTCTACACCACGGCTCAACTGCGACAGGGCGATAACCGGCACGTTCAGCTCACGCGCGATCCCTTTCAGCGTACGAGAGATCTCAGATACTTCCTGCTGACGGTTATCTCCTTTGCCTCGTCCATGAATCAGCTGAAGGTAATCGATCAGGATCAAGCCCAAGCCCTTCTCTGTTTGAAGGCGACGGCATTTCGCCCGGATGTCCTGTACAGTAACCCCAGGTGAATCGTCGATGTAAATCGGCGCTTTCGCCAGCGTACCGATTGCCATCGTCAGCTTTTGCCAATCATCTTCCTCCAGTGACCCTGAACGCATCCGGGACGCATCCAGATTGCCCTCCGCACAAATCATACGCTGTACCAGCTGAGGAGCACCCATCTCCAAGGAGAAGATGGCTACAGTCTCACCTGCACGGGCCGCTACGTTTTGCGCGAGATTCAAGGCAAAAGCCGTTTTCCCTACGGAAGGACGAGCTGCCAAGATAATCAGGTCACTGCGCTGCAATCCTGCTGTCATCTTGTCCAAATCTGTATATCCCGTAGAAATCCCCGTAATATCACCGCGTCGCTGACTCAAAAACTCAATCCGCTCGTATGTTTCCAGAAGGGCATCACGAATCGGTGTAAAACCACCACTGTTGCGGTTTTGACCGATCTCCATGATGTACTTCTCTGCATCCGCGATGATCTGCGTGACATCATCCTCACGGGAGTATCCGTCATTGGCAATCTTGGTAGCTGTATGAATCAATCGCCGTAGCAGCGATTTCTCTTCTACAATTTTTGCGTAGTATTCGATGTTGGCAGCCGTTGGAACTGAGCTGGCGATTTCCGTGATATACGTAACCCCGCCGACTTCATCCAGCAGCTTGTGATCCTGTAGATCCGCTGTAACCGTAACCAGATCGACAGGTTCGCCTTTTTCATACAGGTCCACCATCGTTTGAAAGATGCGCTGATGCGCTGTCTTGTAAAAATCCTCCGGACGGAGAATCTCAATGGCCGTGATTAAAGCTTCCTTAGACAAGAACACGGCACCCAGTACCGATTGTTCCGCTTCCTTGTTCTGTGGCGGCACACGATCCAAAAACAGGTCGCTCACGTCACACCCCCCACAATTGAGACATTATTCTTCTACAACGTGTACTTTCAGAGTCACGGTTACTTCGTTGTGCAGTTTTACTTTGATTTGCGTCACGCCCAAAGCACGGATTGCATCCATTTCGAGCTTACGCTTGTCTACTTTGATTTTAAACTGATCTTCCAGCGCTTGCGCTACTTGTTTGCTGGAAATTGCCCCAAACAAGCGACCACCTTCGCCTGCTTTTCCTGCTACTTTCACTGTCAGCTCTTCCAGCTTTTTACCCAGCTCCTGAGCATCCAGCTTTTCTTGCTCCTTGCGCTTATCTTCGCTGCGCTTTTGAGCGTCGAGCGTTTTCACGTTGCTATCTGTCGCTTCTTTTACCAGCTTCTTTGGCAACAAGAAGTTGCGTACATAGCCCTCTGACAAATCCTTAACTTCGCCTTTTTTCCCTTGGCCTTTTACATCTTGAAGAAAAATGACTTTCATCATCGTTTCCCCCTTTATATTTTGGCCTATACGACCGAGTCAATCGCTTCTTTCAAACGACGTGTAGCTTCTTTAATTGATATGCCTTGAATTTGTGTCGCAGCACCAGTGAGGTGACCGCCTCCACCCAGCAGTTCCATAATGGACTGAACATTGATGTCGCCCAGAGAACGTCCACTGATCAAGATCGTATCGTCGGATCGCTCTGCAACAACAAACGACGCCTGGATTCCTGACAAAGTGAGTAGCTGCTCAGCAGCTTGCGCCACCTGTACCTGCGTGTAATCCTCAGACGGATCGCCTATGGCAATCGCCATGTTGTCACGGTACGTTTCCGTATTCATGATGATTTTTGCCCGCTTCACATACTGCCCCAGATCTTCCTTCAACAGACGCTGGACAGCCGCGGTATCAGCCCCGTTACGACGAAGGAACGACGCTGCTTCAAAGGTACGTGAACCTGTGCGGAAGGCAAAGCTTTTGGTATCCACCACAATCCCTGCTAACAGTGCCGTTGCAATCAGATTGTCGATATTCAATCGCTCGCTCTGGTATTGCAAGAGCTCCGTGACAAGCTCCGCCGTCGAAGAAGCATATGGTTCCAGATACAAGAGTACTGGCTCAATGAACTCCTCCGAACGTCGATGGTGGTCGATCACCACAATTCGGCTTGTTTCCGTCAACAGCTTCGGCTCAATCACCAGCGATGGTCGATGTGTATCGACGACTACCAGCAACGTGCGGCCGGAGATGAGTCGGATCGCCTGTTCTGGCGTGATAAAGGTCTCAGCCAACTCTTCATTGGCATAAATCTCTTTCATCAGACGCTCGACAGAATGATTGCCCTCGTCCATGACGATATAAGCCGTTTTGTTGTGCAGCTGCACAGCCTTCAATACACCAAGTGATGCCCCAATGGAATCCATGTCAGGCTGTTTATGCCCCATGACGATGACGTGCTCCGCCTCATGAATGAGATCACGCAAAGCATGTGCAATAACACGAGCCCGGACACGTGTCCGCTTTTCCACCGCATTCGATTTCCCACCGTAGAAAGTGAGCTTGTTGCCAATCTTGACAGCGCACTGGTCGCCACCGCGCCCCAATGCGATATCCAAGCTTGATTGCGCCATTTGTCCCAGCTCAATGTAAGTGGTAGCGGCCGCTCCAACCCCGATACTCAGCGTAATCGGAATTTTGTTGTCAGCCGTCATCTCCCGTACTACATCGAGAATGTCAAATCGCGATTCTTCCAATTTATCAAGTGCTTCCCGTTCCATCAGAGCCAAAAACTTGTCGGCCGTGATTCGGCGAAGATATATGCCATGTTTGTTGGCCCACTCTGTAATCACACCAGCCACGCTTGTAGAGAGCAGCGTACGGCTCTGATCATCCATGACTTGTCCGACCTCGTCCAAATTGTCGAGGTGAATGATGGCAAGTGCAGCCTTTTCTCGATGGTAACGAGTCGTCAATTCTTTGAAGTCCGTAATGTCCTTGAAATACAAAAGGCGCTCATCGGACCGCACAATGACCTCGTATACCCGCTCGTTATAAGTAAACTCCAGCCGTTTTTGCTCCGGCTTCCAAACCAGTTGGGGGAATACCTCTTGGAGGCTTTTCCCGATCATGGATTCATCCCCGGACATATGCGTCATATACGGGTTTACCCACTCAATTGCCTTTTCCTCGTTGTATAAAAGAATTCCGATCGGCAGTTCCTGGATAACGCCTTCTCCCGCCTTCTTCACGCGATGGGTGACCGTCGCCAAATACAGGCGCAAGTCTCGTTGGAACCCCTTTTCTGCTTGAAGAGCGTAAAGAACCAAGCCAATCAGGCAAATCATGCCGATCGCCCCGTACATCCAATGGAACAAGGTCAAAATCCCCAACAACAGCAAGCTAAAGCTGAGTGCCAGGACCATGTGCATCCCGTACCAACGCTTTAACAGGAACTTGGGCATTTCCTCAGCCCCTCTTCACTCTTGTTTCCAGTTTTTCACGCAAACGAATTCCTAGGTCAAATATCCCTACTAGACTAAGTATAGTACTTAGGGGTGGAAAAATAAATAGACAGACAACGAGCACAGGAGTCAATCTCTTCCAGCCATACAAATAGGCAGCAAATAGACAAAAACTCAAGCCCTGCAAAACAAAAATAACATCCAGCATGACTTTCAGGTTCATCAAGGCGATTTCCCAAAACGTGCCCTGCATGCTTTCAGCAAACAACAAAAGACTGATCATCGCAATGAAGTAGTAATAAATCAATGATCGCGGGAAGCTCCATTCCCGAATTGGCTTCAATGCTGGAATCGGTCTGCGCAGACGTCGCCCAATCAGACTCGCCAATCCATGAATAATGGCGGTCGATAAAAAGCTGAACATGATAAGACTCGTAGGCAAGACGATTTTACCCAGTTCAAGGAGCTGATCAAACTGCTCTTTTGGCATCATTGCTGGACGCATCTTAGCAACTTCTTGCACGATGGCATTAAAATCAACGTTCATTCCGAATGCCGCGAATGCCAGCATGGAAACGACACTCAAAAAGGCAACGCCTGCCCCCGCCACAATCGCCGGAAGAGCCGCTCCTTTTTTCGCATAAAAAATCCCCATGGCTGAGCCCCAAACCGCACTCGAAAAAGCAAGTGTTGCCGCAAACGGACCAGTAACGATCCAGCCCAGAAACGTAAAGGCAAGGGAGATCCAAACCATGTTAGGTACTGTTCGATTTACTGCCAAAAGGATAAAAGGCAGAGGTATCAGGAAACTGACGAGTCCTCCCAGTATGGTATATGTACCGAGAAACAGCAGCACCAGTGCGATACCCAGCATAAGGGCATTTTCAGCCAAGTGTTTCGTTTTGGACGGCATGTCAGCACCTCATTATTCATGTCTCATGTACACTCTCCATAGAAAACTATGGAAAAAAGAGGGCCACGCAATTGTGCCCCCCTTTTTATAGCTTTTGCAACTTATTCAGCAGTGTAAGGCAACAGTGCTACTTGACGGGATCGCTTGATCGCGATTGTCAGTGCACGTTGATACTTCGCAGAAGTACCAGTTACACGACGTGGCAAGATTTTGCCGCGTTCGCTGATGAACTTTTTCAGCAAATCAATATCTTTATAATCGATGTGCTTGATTTTGTTCACTTTAAAGAAGCATACTTTACGACGCTTATTAGGACGTCCTTTGCGTGCCATGATAGTCCCTCCCTCTTAGGAATGTGAAAGTTATACGATACTAGAACGGCAAGTCATCATCTGAAATGTTGATCGGCTTGCCTGCACTCGCGAAAGGATCACCAAACGGATCATAGTCATTATTTCGTTGACCGGATGGTTTGTTACCGCCACCCATGCCTGGTCCTGGATCGTATCCTGAATTGTCTCCGCCAGATTCATTGCCTCGACCGCCCAAAAATTGAACGTTCTCCGCAACGACTTCCGTCACGTATACCTTTTTACCTTCTTTATTATCATAGGAACGTGTTTGCATACGTCCTTCGATGGCTGCTTGTCTACCTTTACGCAAATAGCTTGCGCACAGGTCGGCAAGTTTTTGCCAAGCGACAATGTTAATGAAGTCCGTTTCTTTCTCTCCCGCTTGATTGGTGCGGGGACGATTAACGGCCACAGTAAAAGTAGCAACGGCAACGCCATTTGGCGTGTAGCGAAGTTCAGGATCTTTCGTCAGGTTGCCGATGAGAATGACTTTATTCATCTTGGTTCCCCCTCTGATCGCGACAATGATTACTTCTCATCACGAACAAACATAAAGCGGATTACGTCGTCATTGATTTTCATCAGACGCTCAGCTTCCGCAACAGCATCGGAGTTCGCTTTGAAGTTCATCAAAACGTAGTAACCTTCACGGAACTTGTTGATCTCGTACGCAAGACGACGTTTACCCATTTCTTGAAGCTTAGAGATTTCGCCACCATAGTTAGTTACAACATCGCTGTAACGAGCTACATTGGATTTTACTTTCTCTTCTTCAAGGTCTGGACGCAATACATACATTACTTCGTATTGGCGCATACCTTTTCACCTCCTTATGGACTTTAGCGGCCCTATTCGGGCAAGGAGCGAGTGCTAAAACGAAACGCACAAAACATGCACTCCATAAATACTCGCATTATCGTATTATAGCAAACCGCCTAGCTCGAATCAAGAATTTCGTACTAAACATTGAAGCGGAAATGCATAACATCTCCATCTGCCACTACGTACTCTTTCCCTTCAAGACGGTACTTCCCACGTTCTCTGGCTACTGCTACAGAACCAGCATCTACCAGATGATCATAAGCAATCACTTCGGCACGAATGAATCCGCGCTCGAAATCAGTATGAATCACGCCTGCTGCTCCTGGAGCTTTTGTACCCTGACGGATGGTCCAAGCGCGTACTTCTTGTACACCTGCAGTGAAATAAGTTACTAATCCCAACAGTTTGTAAGCTGCACGAATCAATCGATCGAGACCAGATTCAGTAAGTCCCAGCTCTTCCAAGAACATTTCTTTGTCTTCGCCTTCTAGCTCAGCGATTTCTGCTTCAACCTTGGCGCTGATAACAACCACTTCTGCGCCTTCACTCGCCGCATGCTCACGAACCGTCTGCACATGCGGGTTGCTGTCTGCATCGTTAATGCCGTCTTCTGCTACGTTGCACACGTACAGCATTGGCTTGATTGTCAGCAGATGCAAATCGCGAATCCATTTGCGCTCTTCGTCATCGAGTTCAACACTGCGAGCAGATTGACCCTCTTCAAATGCTGCTTTCAATTTCTCCAGCACGTCCAGCTCTTGCTTGGATTCCTTGTCGCCGGATTTCACTTTGCGTGCAATGCGGTCAATACGACGATCAACAGAGTCCAGGTCAGCAAAAATCAGCTCCAGGTTGATTGTCTCGATATCGCTCAAAGGATCGACACGACCTGCTACGTGCGTGATGTTCTCATCTTCAAAGCAACGTACAACATGTGCAATCGCGTCCACTTCACGGATGTGTCCAAGGAACTGGTTGCCAAGTCCTTCGCCTCTGCTCGCGCCTTTTACCAAGCCAGCAATGTCCACAAACTCAAACGCTGTCGGAACTACCTTGTTCGGTACAACGATTTTTGTCAGCTTTTCCAGACGCTCGTCTGGCACCTCTACGATCCCTACGTTCGGGTCAATCGTACAGAAGGGGTAGTTAGCCGATTCAGCGCCCGCTTGTGTAATGGCATTAAACAATGTCGATTTTCCTACGTTAGGAAGACCTACAATCCCGCATGATGCACCCATCTATATACACTCCCTTATCATCATCCTGATATCCTTTTAAGTATATAGATTTGGTTTTCAGATTACAATTGTCTCCTTGTGGAAGCTTTTTTTACTTTCTCCTCCTGTGCTCATCATAGCTTCATCTGGTGGGACAAAAAAAGAAATGCTAGACTAGACAAACAGAATCTATTTGCTACGGTAAAAGGAAAGGTAATGAGGTGACTACAAAAATGAAGCTCTTACTTCTCGGTGCCACTGGTCGTGTAGGACGCCATATCCTCGACTATGCATTAAAAGATGGTCATGAAATAACCATTCTCGTTCGCTCAGCAGACAAGCTCCCTCATCTGACTGATGAAAATGTCCGTGTCCTGACAGGAAATGTTCTCGATCAAAAGCATGTTGCATCCGCCATGGGTGGAGTTGACGCGGTCATTAGCGCACTCGGGACAGACAAGGCAACGACGTTATCCGAGGGAACACCCCATATTATTGAAGCAATGAAGCGAGAAGGCGTTTCACGCATTATTACGGTGGGCACCGCCGGCATCTTGCAAAGCAGAGTTTCTCCTGACCTGCTCCGCTATCAATCCAGTGAGTCCAGACAAAAATTGACGCGTGCTGCCGAGGAACATCACAAGGCATACTCGCTCTTGGAACAGTCCGAGCTCGATTGGACCATTGTATGTCCGACTTATTTGCCTGATGGTGAGTATACAGGCACTTACCGGGTCGAGGCTCACCAGTTGCCTGTAGAAGGGATGCAAATTTCCGTTCCCGATACGGCGGAGTTTACGTATCAGCAGCTTTCTACTTCCGAATACATACGAGCACGAGTTGGCATTGCTTATTGATACATACTGAAAAAAACAGGCTCCTATCCGTAATGGAAGGGAGCCTGTTTTGCTTCTGGCGTGTCTTTACTTCTCGTTTACCAGCTTTTCCAGCTCATTCAATGTCTCTTCAAAGATTTCCATTGCTTGCTCGATTGGCTGGGACGTGGACATGTCCACACCTGCTGCTTTCAGCACCTCGATAGGCGGAGCAGAGTTACCCGCTTCGAGGAAGTTTTTGCGAACTCGATCCACTGCTGGCTGACCTTCATCCATGATTTGCTTCGCTAATGCTTGTGCAGCAGCAAAGCTCGTCGAGTATTGATAGACATAGTATTTATAGTTGTAGAAATGGCTTACACGTGCCCATTCCATCCCGATTTCCTCATCGGAAACCATGTCTTTTCCGTAGTACTTTTTATTGATGTCGAGGTAGATCTTCTTGATCGCTTCCGCATTCAGAGATTCCCCAGCTTGCTCCTTCTCGTGAATCGCTCTCTCAAACTCCGCGAACTGCGTCTGACGGAACAGCGTGGAACGGAAGTTTTCCAGATAGTGATTCAAGAGATACATCTTCTCTTCTTTCGTCTTCGCCTTTGCGTACATGCTCTTGAACAGCAGGGTTTCATTCATGGTAGAAGCTACTTCTGCTGTGAAAATTGGGTAGTTAGACGAAATGTACGGCTGGTTTTTATTCGTGTAATACGACTGCATAGCATGTCCCATCTCATGGGCGATGGTATACACATCATCGAGCGTACCTTGGTGATTCAACAGAACGTATGGATGTGTATCATAAGCACCCCATTGGTAAGCACCCGTACGCTTGTCATCGGTGGAATATACATCTGCCCAACCGCCATCCAGGCCGTCAGACATTGCCTTCACATAGTCATCACCCATTACCTGTAACCCATCAACGACGATTTTCTTTCCTTCGTCGAAGGAAATATATTTGTCATCAGACGGAACGATCGGCACGTAAATGTCGTACATGTGCAATTCCTTCACGCCAAGCATTTTCTTTTTCAAAGAAATGTAGCGATGCAGCAATGGCAGATTGTCATTCACCGTATCAATCAGCTCATCATATACCTTCGTCGGTACGTTGTTCGGTGTCAGGCTTGCTTCCAGCGCAGAATCGTAATTGCGTACAGCTGCGTAGAAATTATCGCCCTTTACTTTGGCAGCCAACGTCGATGCAAACGAGTCTTGGAAATTGATCAGTGCACTATAGTACGCCTTGAACGCTTCTCTGCGCACATTTTGATCCTTGCTTTCCAAATAGGAAATGAAATTAGCACGCGTCAACTGAACTTCCTTGCCTGTCTCATCTTTGATTTTAGGGAACCTCACGTCTTTGGACAGCATGCTGTAAATGTTAGTCGGTGCACCGCCCAACGGAGACGATTTCGCCAAGAGCTGCTCCATTTCCGCAGAGAGTGCATACGGCTTCGTTCTCAGCATGTCTTCGATAAACAGCTTGTAAGGCTCTAGCTCCTTTTCGGACAGCAAGCTCTTTATTTTGTCATCGGAAATCGCAACGATTTCAGGCTGTACCCACGAGGTTTTTTCTGTGACAAGCGTGTACATTTTCTCAGCGCGGTCTCCCAGCTTTTGCAGATCAGGATTCGCGGAGTTTACATCGAGAGACATATTTGCGTACACGTATGCTTTGTCATTTAAGCGCATCAATTCAACATAGTCATCGAATGCCGCCTGCATCGCAGCAGAAGATGTACCCAACTTGCCTTGGTGCTTTGTGAAAGCGTTTGCCAAAGATTCAACTTTAGCAACATCCTTTTCCCATTCCTTAACAGTCGGATAAATATGATCCAGCTTCCACTTGTACGCATCTGGGATCTCAGTGCGAGTTTGATAAGAAGGCTTTTCGGCAGCAAGAGCTACCGCCTGCGTGCTGTAAGGAATGAATGGTACGGATACTGTCGACAATGCAATGGCCAAAGCCGTAACTGATGCAAATACTTGCTTCTTCAAATCTCAATCGCCCCTTTTCTTCTATCTATTTTTGCCAAAATTATAAGTGTGTAATTATATTTTCACCTGCCAAATTCCTTCTTACTAATAAAAATTTTTCAAATATTCAATAACAACCGTCAATTTATCCAGAGAAAATCGCCTTTTGTGGATAAGTCTGTGGATAAGTATTTGCTGACAACTTTTTATTCCCCACAGCGTTTGCAGACACTCCTTTTCTTCGTAAAAAGTTGTCCACATTTTCTGTGGATATGCTGTGTATAACTTATTTTCTTGGAACTGGGGCATCCGCCTATACCTCGTTGTGGGTTCCTACATAGCATGAGTATTGAAACTACGGTAGGAGGTGTTAGCAAGTGGGTATCTTTAACGGCTTCGACGATTTCGCGCTGATCTTGGTTCTGTTCATCCTTCTCGTTATCGTAGGTTGCGACTGCGACTAACCTACTCCGCTGCCATCCAGCCTATCTGAAGGTAAGCTTGCATCCTCAGCAGCCTTACCTTCTCCAATTCCACATAGATCATAGCCAAGGCAATGCAGCCTAGGGATAATGATCAGTCATAACCTAAGTACCATCACCGGGAGATACATTGGATCGTACAAAAGGAAAAAGGATGCGCCTCTATTGGCTGCATCCTTTTTTTTTTACCCACATACTTGGACTATTTCGACCCAGTCTGAAAAGTTATCCACTGCGCTTGATTTACATTACCTGCTGTGTCCTTAACTAAACCCGCAATGAGACTTACCTGATATCTCGTATATGGCTGCCATTTTCCTTTTGGCTTCACAGACAACATCCGCTTGCTTTTGTTCCACGTAATCGTATGCGGAACGATATCCCCTTTTTCATCCGTCACACGAACTAATGGCCCGGCCGTTTTGCTGGAGAGGGCTCCACCACCAACCAAAGCAATCTCTTCTGCAAACTGGAGTGTCACTTTATCCTGGAGCTTTACATTTTTAGCTCCGTGACCCGGCAATATGACTGTTTGTGGAGCGATATTATCCACAGGTTTTTTCGTTTGAAATGAGCTGGTCAGCTCTGGATTCAAATTGCCTCGCTGATCCTTCACTTTTTTGGCCAGCAAGCTTACTCGATAAGACGCCCCTGCTTCCAGATTTCCTACTGGATCAATCGTCATGCTTCGATCTGTTTTGTTCCATTTTGCCGTAAAACGAACTTTCTTTTTTTTCGAATCCGTGAGCGAAATGATCGAGAAACCAGACTTATCGGAGAGCTCTTGCCCATTTTTTAACGAAACCGGCCCTGAAAATGTCAGTCTAATGATTTGATCCGGGTCTATTTCCGCCGATTTGTCAGCCGGGGTTATTCTCACTCCCCATTCGTTTGCCGACTTTGCCCACACTCCCTGTGATGGAAGTAGGAAAATCGCAAGCACTACTACCCATTGCAACCACCGAACACTCATCTTTATCATCGAACCCCTCCCGTCTAAAACGACAAAGTCGATCCCTGAAGCATATAAGCGCGTCGCTTCATCGTTTACAGGCATTGTAGAAAAAGACAGATGGGTTGATCAAAGAAATATGGTCTATGCTTGCGGTTCTTCCTCCGCGCGAATCAGTATCTTTTTCAGCTTGCGTTCAAATTCTAGTCGTCCAATCATCACACTATGATCGCAACCCGTACATTTGATTCGCACATCCATGCCCATGCGTATGACCTTCCACGCATTCGTGCCACATGGATGTGGCTTTTTCATCTGTACGACATCCCCCAGCCCAAATTGCTTGCGTTCCATTTCTCTTTCTCCTCTCTACACTGTTCCCTTTCCAGACACCGCGACGATTTTTGGATACGGAATTTGAATGCCTCGGTTGGTTAATTCCGTTCTGATTTTCGCACGCAAATTTCGATTGACCCCGTGATGCGTGTTCGGCTTGCACTCAGCCGTAACCCGAATGATGACTTCGGAAGGTCCCAGTGCGTGCACTCCCAAAATCTGTGGCTCAGCTACGATATCCGTCAATTCTGTTTGAGCCGATGCCAATACTTCTTTGAGCACAGACTCAACTTGGTTCAGATCTTCTTCATACGCTACAGATACGTCGACAACCGCTAACGTATTTTGCAAAGAAAAGTTCGTTACTTGATTAATCGTGCCGTTTGGAAAGATGTGTACCTCACCCGTCCAGCTTCGCACCTTTGTAATGCGCAGACCAATCTCCTGTACCGTGCCCGTCAAATTGTTGATCGTTACGACGTCTCCGACAGCAAATTGGTCCTCAAAAATAATGAAGAATCCCGTAATGATATCACGAACGAGACTCTGCGCCCCAAAACCAACTGCCAGCCCCAGTACCCCTGCGCTTACCAAAACAGGGCGCAAATCAATGCCCAACAGCTGCAAGATCATGAGAATCGCCAAAAAGTAAATGCTGTACTGAACGACATTGTTGACGAGCACCCGCATCGTGTCCACTCGGCGTTGATCCATTTGAATCTTGCTTCCATGGCGGTGCTGGAACACTTTATTTACGCCTGATTGCACAACGGAAACGACAATTCGAGATAGCAGGATGATCGCTACGATTTTCAGTACAGCCATCCCTATATTTACCCACATATCTGCATCTGCCACATACGCATATACTTGGGCATAAATTCTCTCAAAAAAACCAGCTTGCTTCATTCCTCCCGCTCCTTCTGCTCCCCGTTTTCGTCGACCTCGCTATACTGGCCAAAAAACTGACGGAAGTATCCTCGTATTACCACTTGTTGTTCCATCATGATTGTTTTCGCTCGTGAGTAATCCGACAGTGGGAACTCAATGGAAAGTGCACAGCCTGCCGTTATTTCTTTTGGCGTTGGTCTTGTATCGATCTCAATATCTTCGTACTCCAGCAGCATTTCTGCCCGCAAGGCTTGCTGCGTGGAATCAAACGCGATCAGCACCGTCTCTCCTCCCATTTCACTCCCCCTCATCTTTTTCACACAAACTACCATAGGCTCCTCTTATTTTACCTGTTCGTTTTCATGCATGCCAGCCTCGCTGAGTTTTCAAAACCTACGTAACTTTCCCATTAGCAGGTATAAAAATGTCATATAGGTACGATACTGTGAATACTTTTATATAACCTTTTACAGGTTGGTTTAAGCCAAGTCGGCAAGAGTGGGGGTTTCCATGAGTACATCCGATAATCGCAAGGATTATTCTTTGCCACCTTTTAAAGTGGAATACCGCAGTGAAAACGCAGACGAGCATCTCGCCGGTCACCTTGCACAGCGCTTTCGCTTAAATCGGTTCGATGACGACCTTGTCATTGTATGTATTGGGACAGACCGTTCTACTGGTGATGCTCTAGGCCCATTAGTAGGAACCAAGCTCATCGCACAGTCACCTCGTTTTTTGCAAGTGTACGGAACGCTTGAGGACCCTGTACACGCCATGAATCTCAAGGAAAAATTAGAACTCATCCATGCGAATCATCCGACAGCTACACTCATTGCAGTTGATGCCTGTTTAGGTCAATTTAGCCACGTCGGAAACATCAATGTAATTAATGGTCCACTAAAACCAGGCGCTGGTGTAAAAAAAGAGCTGCCTCCTGTTGGTTCCTTCCACATTACCGGGATTGTCAACGTAGGAGGATTCATGGAGTATTTTGTCCTTCAAAATACCCGCCTCTCCATCGTAATGAACATGGCAGATATCATAGCTTCCGGACTGGCAAAAGCCGTAACACTGGCTTCTACGCCTAGTCGATTCGATAGTGTCTTATATGATTGACCGTTTTTCCCTGCAAAAGGTTCCATCCCTCTTTGGAAAACTTGCTTTTCGATCTGTTCTCTCCCTCAACGGATGACAGGTCTATTTTTTTTACACAAAAATCGTCAGGCGCTTTTCGATCACTTGAGCACTGATCGGCGTTGGCGCTACGCTTTCTCCATCTGCGTGGACAGGCAGCTGTCCTGCTGCTTGTAACGTTACCTGCTTGCCCCTATAAAAACGGACACCCGGATGATGACGGTGAGCTCCTGTGAATATTTTCGGAAAAGCAGCTAACAATCCGAGTCGACTCATACCACTTACTACGCAAATGTCCGCAATGCCATCGTCCGGTATAGCATCGGGACAGATTAGCATTCCGCCTCCGTAATTCGGAATATTGGCAGCGACAACTAGCCAGACAGCCTCTAAACGAACCTCATGACCATCAACGTTCAGTACGATGTCACGTGGCTGATACGTACATACGACGCGAATCACCGATATAATGTAGGCGAGTGCTCCTAGCTGGTACCGATTCAGCCAAGCTTTGTACACAGCTTGATCCGTTATCTTTGCTACCTGTGCATCGAATCCGGCCCCGATTGAATTCACAGCTACTTTTCCATTCAATAAAATCAGATCGATTCTCTTTTCCCCTTTTTCCGACAGAATTCGCTCTAATGCCTGTAACGGTTTCATCGGAATTCCATGTCCGCGAGCGAAATCATTCCCGGAACCAGCCGGTACCATTCCAAATCGACAATCTTGGTTCGATTCGTATATCCCGTTTATCACGCCTCGGACCGTTCCATCCCCTCCGACAGCAATGATTTTATTTACTCCCTCTTTTTGGATCAGCTCTTTTGATAATTTTTCGGCGTCCCCCTCTCCTGATGTCAACCTGACATGAAAAGGCGCTCCTAGACGTCGTAGCGTCGGCTCAATTTGCCTCCATACTTTCAACCCTGTGCCATTACCTGATACAGGATTGACGATTACACCCAACATAATCATTCTCTCCCCAACATGCTGTCGTACTGTACTGTCCCGTCCTACTTATCCATACTTGCTCGCAAATCAAGTTTTTGTATCATATTATCGCATGCTATTTTTATCGATGATAGTTGATTTTTCATAAAAAAGACTCCTCCCGAAGGAAGAGCCTTTATGCCAACTATGAAAACAGCTTTGAAACCCAATCGATAAAGGGAACTCCGACTGCTGCGATCACTAATGCTGGCATCATGTTGGCTACCCTTATTTGTTTGATCTCCAAAACGTTTAACCCAATGGCAATAATCATCAAGCCACCTACCGCCGTTACTTCTACCAGGATGGCATCCAGCATCGTTTCGCTCACCACACTGTAAATGCTCGTAGATAATAACGCAATCATGCCTTGATATAAAAACACGGGCACTGCCGAAAAGATGACACCGATTCCTAGCGTTGATGCGAAAATGATCGCAGAGAATCCATCTAGCATTGCTTTCATAAACAGTACTTCGTGGTTGTTACGCAAACCACTGTCCAATGAACCGAGTACAGCCATGGCACCAATACAGTACACCAACGTCCCCGTGATAAAACCAGTGGCGATACTGCCTTGGCTCCCCCCGACTTTCCTCTCCAGCCAGTGCCCCAGATTGTTTAGGCCTTTTTCAATCCCAATCCATTCACCTAGTACTGTTCCTAGCACAATACTGATAATCACAAGTAAAAAGTTATCCGAACCCAGGCACATTTTAATGCCCAATACGAATACGGCCAGAGCAATTCCTTGCATGACGGTTTGTCGCATCGACTCCGGAATTCGCTTCAACATTCTGCCTAACAATGCCCCTAAGATGATTGCTCCGGCGTTGACCAATGTTCCCAGCAAGATCACTTGCGCTGTCCCCCTACAGATGCCTTACCCTTACACAAACGCTGCTGCTATTTCCCGAACAGCGTTATGAAGCGCTTCTACATCTTTCTCTGAGTTGAAAATTCCAAAGCTGGCTCGAACCGCTCCACGTTGTTCTGTACCGGCAGTCTGGTGACCCAATGGCGTGCAATGAAAACCCGATCTGGTCGCAATCCCGTATTGTTGATCCAGGATAAACGATACCTCAGCTGCATCCACCTCTCCGATATTAAAAGCAACCACACCCACACGTTCGATCTCAATCCCCGGTCCGTAGACATGTACACCCTCGATTTGCTGCAATCCAAGGATCGTTTGTTTCACCAATTCCCATTCATGCTGACAAATGTTGTCCACACCTTTTTCCATGACAAAATCAACGCCTGCTTGCAGCCCTGCCAAACCAACCGTATTGAGTGTCCCGCTTTCGTATCTGTCTGGACGAGTTGTCGGTTGATCGATCGCTTCAGACTGACTGCCTGTCCCCCCATGAATCAAGGGCTCAAGATCAATATCACTACTCACGTACAAACCACCTGTACCTTGTGGACCATACAGCCCTTTGTGCCCAGGAAAAGCAAGCATATCAATATTCATTGCCTCTACATCAATAGGCAAAACACCAGCAGACTGAGAAGCATCCACCAAAAACGCAATTCCGCGCTCTTTTGCCAGTTTCCCCAGTTCGGCAACAGGCAGGATGACACCTGTCAGGTTGGAAGCATGGCTCACAACGATTAACCGCGTTGAGGGCGTAATTGCCTTGGCAAAATCCTCTACATAGAATTGATGGTCTTCTCTTGGCTCTACAAAAGTAGCTTCTACTTGGTTGTTTTTGCGCATGAACTCGATGGGACGTCTTACCGAATTATGCTCAACAGACGAAGAAATAACATGATCGCCTGCTTGTAAGAACCCTTTTATCGCCTGATTAAGCGCTTGAGTGGCATTGAGATAAAAAAAGAGGTTATTCGGGTTTTGAATCCCAAACAACCGCGACACTTGCACCCGTGTCCGAAACACAGCTTTACTCGCTTTCATCGCCAGTGCATGTCCACCTCGGCCAGGATTTGCAGCAAAATCCTCGATGACCTCCGCCATCATTTCTTTGACTGCTGGTGGTTTCGGCCATGTAGAAGCTGCATTATCCAAATAGATGATCGCCATGACTACCTCCTGGACTTACTTCTCTGTGTTCAACATCTCGATGATTCGCTCTAAATCTTCCTGTGAATAGAAGTCAATTTCGATCTTGCCGCGCTTCGATCCTTTTTTAATCTTGACCGATGTTCCAAAACGACTGCGTAGCCGTTCCTCCATCTCGATCAAAACTGGCTCATTTTTCGCTGGCTTTTTCTTTTTTGTTTCACGTGAAACATTGAGCTGCTTCACAATCTCTTCCAGCTGACGAACACTCAATCCTTTTTCCACCACGTCATTTGCAAGCTGTTGTTGTACTTTCTTATCCGTTACCCCAAGCAAAGCACGCGAATGTCCCATGGATAGTTCGGCTGCCGAGACCATTTTTCGGATCTTCTCTGGCAGTTGCAGCAAACGCAGCATGTTGGCTACATGCGGTCGACTCTTCCCTATCTTTTGTGCAAGCTGTTCTTGCGTATAATCATGGTGAGAAATCAGCTTGTCATAAGCCTCAGCCTCTTCGAGTGGATTCAGATTTTCCCGTTGCAAGTTCTCAATCAGGGCAATCTCCATTAATTGCTGATCTGTGTACGCCTTTACTACTACCGGAACCTCTTTTAACCCCGCTACTTTTGCAGCACGCAATCGTCTTTCCCCAGCTACCAGCTCATAGCCTTTGATGCTTTTCCGAACAATGAGCGGTTGGATGATCCCATGCTCTTTGATCGACTGTGCTAGTTCTTCGATAGCTGATTGTTCGAATTCTTTCCGGGGCTGATAAGGGTTAGGACGAATCTCATTGATGGAAACCTCTTTTACCTGTTCCCCTTCTTCGATGAGATTGGAAGTAATAAGTGCATTCAGCCCTTTTCCCAATCCTCTACTCATACCCCTACCACTTCCTTCGCCAAATCAGTATAGACTTCCGCTCCTCGTGAGCGTGGATCGTACGTAATGATGGCTTGTCCGTGTGACGGTGCTTCACTCAAGCGAACATTTCGAGGAATAATTGTCTTGTATACTTTGTCCTGAAAATACTTTTTCACTTCTTCAATCACTTGTAAACCGAGATTCGTACGTGCATCGAGCATCGTCAGCACGACACCTTCGATAGCAAGCTGTGAATTCAAATGTTTTTGGACCAAACGAATGGTGTTCAACAGTTGGCTTAATCCCTCTAGCGCATAGTATTCACACTGGATTGGAATTAAGACGGAATCAGATGCTGTTAAAGAATTAACGGTCAAAATCCCTAAGGATGGCGGGCAATCGATGATGACGTAATCGTACTTGTCTTTGACTACTTCCAGCGCCTTTTTTAGACGAACCTCACGAGAAATCGTAGGAACCAGCTCGATTTCTGCACCTGCCAATTGAATGGTGGCAGGAATGATCATTAATCCTTCAATTTCAGTTGGCAAAGTCGCATCGACGGGGTTGATATCATTGATCAGGACATCATAAATGCAGTACTTAACATCTGCCTTATTTACCCCGATCCCACTGGTTGCATTTCCTTGTGGATCAATATCAACCAGCAGCACCTTTTTCCCCAATGCGGCCAAACATGCACTTAGATTGACGGACGTAGTCGTTTTCCCGACGCCGCCTTTCTGGTTCGCAACCGCAATGATTTTTCCCAACTTCTCCACCTCTTTTTTGTCGTGTAGGAAAGCTTGTGGCTTGACCATTACACTCTCCAGTACGTCTTTCAAAGTCATCTTCTGTATCCTCATCTAGTTAGTCATTCGAGTCTATTTACGATTTGCTCGTATTCTTGTAAAACGATGATCTTTTATACAATTTCCTTCGTTCACTGCCATTCAGTAACCTTTACATGGCTGTACATGATAAGACGAAAAAATCTCTGCTAAGTTATCCTCATTTATTATCGAGTAAACCTGCAAGTATGCACAGGTTGGTACCTTCCATGTTATCAGATTTGCAGCTTAGTCGTACGCTGTTTTTTTAGAGAGTGAGACAAAAAAGCCTGATTTTTGTCCCGAAAATGCCGATTTTCCTGGCTTTTTTGTGGAAAATGCATATTTTTGGAAATTAAATACTACCGAAAGTCTCATTTTCCTATAAATAATCAGCATTTGCCCAAAAAGAAAGGCGACCTTGTCGCCCTTTTTTGTTACCATCACATTTATTTTCCTGTTTCCTTGTTTTTCGGAATACGAATGGTGAATTGATAGAATTCATCATGATCTTCTTCCGCTGTCTCTACAGGTAGGCCTGTCTGGATCACCATATCGATCGATTGTCGAACTGTATTAATTGCAATCCGCGTATCTCTTGAAAATGCTTTCCAGCGAGGCTTCGCATCTTTTTCCGATTTAGGGTTCTCAGCCAATTCTAGAATCTGCTTCACGCGCACTTCCGTCTGTTTCACATTCCATTCCCGCTCCAAGATCTCCAGCAGGACCTTATTTTGTAATTCTGGATCTTTTAACGGAATCAGAGCCCTTGCATGACGCTCTGTTACTTGTCTAGACAACAAGGCATTTTGAATTTCTTGCGGTAAATGGAGCAAGCGCAGTTTGTTTGCGATTGTCGATTGTCCTTTGCCTAAACGTTGAGCAAGACTCTCTTGCGTCAAATTGTGCAAATCAATCAGCTTTTGATATGCGACTGCCTCTTCAATGGCTGTCAAACCTTCTCGTTGCAAATTCTCAATCAATGCGATAGAGGCTGTTTGCGAGTCATTAAACTCTTTGACAATCGCAGGAATCCTCTCCATGCCCAATTTTCTAGTTGCACGCAAACGTCGTTCCCCAGCAATCAATTCATAACGACCATCGCGAACCCGCACGACAATCGGTTGAATGAGCCCATGAGTTCGTATCGTTTGACACAACTCATCAATTTTCTCGTCATCAAATACAGTACGAGGTTGATAAGGATTCGGTACAATGTCCTCAACTGGTATTTGTTTGATTTCTTCGTTATCTGTCTTGTCCGTCAAGCCAAAAATCCGAGAAAATGAATCTTTAACTGCCATAGAAAAATCCCCCACTTCTACCCGTTCCATCCGTGCTATTTTAAAGTCTTTGAAAAGGTGTTCAGAAAGTCATTTTTGATCACGAAGTAATCCTGAAAGATTGTGCAACAACGAAACTAGCATTCACCTTCGAAAGCTGGGCGCTCATGTAGCTACTCTACATTCCGCTCCTCCTTCTTCAGCTTCTCGCCGCTTTCTTCGTGCTGAAAAGACAACTTTTTGAATACGTCCTAGAAACTGAAAAAGGTCCTGTCCAATCAACGACAGAATCTTCCTAGAAACATTTTGTATCCCCTGCCCATCCATTGTGCGGATATGACAGATTGAATATGTTCTTTGAGTGTTGCTGCTAAGGAAAAATGGCATATTGGCGTCGTAAGTGAGTTTAGTCCTACTCTTTTAACATAGGTCCTCCTCTTACATCGTTAAAGACAGCATGCATCTTCTTTTAAAAAGGCTTCACAAGCCCTATAGTACATACTGCTTAACAGACTCTTCTTGCCCATCCGGTCGGTTTGTAAAATTGCCTTTGACCTAATCTTCTTTCCCTACACACTTTCTTCAGGTTCATTTATATATATGTAATTCTGCAAGATTCGTCCAATTCCTGCTAACGAAAAACGTTTCACGTGAAACATCAATCGTGATCTTCTTCATAAAAATCGTGATCGTCACGGTGCTTTGGCCTCTCATCACTTCCAATGCTCTCATCAGTAGAATGTGAAATCTTGGTGACAGAAAACAAGCGAGGAAAAAGTCTATGAAAGTCTAACGTCAGGTACGAAAAAATCGCGGCAACGATCGCAGCGACATACATCCCTGCACTGAACATCAGACCAATGGCTGAAGCAACCCACATCCCTGCTGCCGTCGTCAGGCCTTTTACCGTACCATTGAATTTAATAATAGCTCCGGCTCCCAAAAATCCCATTCCCGTCACGACTTGTGCAGCCACCCTCCCCGGATCATGATTTACGCCACTCGAAGAAAAACCGTAAATAGAGGCTAGTCCAAAAAGACACGAACCAAAACAAACGAGACTATACGTTCGAAAACCAGCGCCTCTTTGCCTACTCACATCCTTTATAAATCTCTCTCGCTCCCATCCCATGATGGCACCTGCTAGAAAAGCAAGAAAGAGCCGAAGCAATATGGTCGGGAGTTCTGACGGGAAAAAGGAGGAAAGTACTGCTGCTTGCATAGTCTAATCACCCTCTCATACGATGTCATTCTTTCGAAGGAGCTAGTACTATGTATATGCCGAGTTGTAGACTCCATGATCCAAGAAGCAAACCTGAGAGACTACTTTTGAGGCATACTTTCCATTTCATCAGGAACGGGCAGTTTCACTTAAACTTTCAATACGAAAAAAAGGCCGCAGCACGTGGCTACGACCCTCTCTTATGACTGACTCCTACACTAATGGCTTTTTCGCAGGAACTCCTGCCTTGCGCGGATAGCTTTTCGGTGTCGCTTCTATTTTTTCCATGATGACGATGTTACGCTCTCCCGCTTCCTCTAGAAGCTGAAATGTCTCGACCTTTCTCGTCTTTCCACCAAGCGTCTTGATTGCCTTTTTCGCTTCAGCAAGCTCTGGAGTAATCTCTGCTCCCTTGAGAGCGACGAAGTGTCCTCCAACTTTGGCAAAAGGAAGGCAGAACTCCGATAACAGATTGAGTCTCGCAACAGCACGTGCTACTACGAGATCAAATTTTTCCCGATAAACCGCTTCTTGCCCACGATCCTCAGCACGCCCATGTACCGGATTCACGTTCTCCAGACCCAGTTCCTGTGCTACATGCTGCAAAAAGCTCATACGCTTGTTCAGGGAATCAATGATCGTCATTTTCAGATGTGGGAAGCAAATTTTCAAAGGAATGCTCGGAAAGCCTGCGCCCCCACCGATATCTACCACTGATTGCACCTGGTCAAATGGGAAGTAAAAAGCCGGCGTAATCGAATCATAAAAATGCTTGTTGTACACTTGCCCCTCTTCGGTAATCCCGGTCAGGTTCATCTTCTCATTCCATTCCACCAGCAGGCGGAAAAAATGATCAAACTGCTCCTTCTGACGATCCGTCAAAGAAATCCCCTGGGCTGCAAGTACCTCGGCAAACTGTTCTTTCGTCATAGCTCTTCTCCTTACTCGGCTACTCCCACGCGTTTGTACTCCAGATATACCATCAACACCGAAATGTCTGCTGGAGTAACTCCTGCGATACGAGCCGCCTGCCCGATATTCAACGGACGAATTTTGGTCATATTGTCGCGGGATTCCTTGGACAAACCGGAGATTTGGTGGTAGTCAATATCCGTTGGGATGCGGCGCTCCTCCATTTTTTTCATCCGCTCTACTTGTTGCAATGACTTTTTGATGTAGCCATCGTATTTAATCTGGATTTCAACCTGTTCGGTCACATCCTCTGGCAGTGCTTCTGGTGCAGGGACCATTTGAGCAATGTGGCTGTAGTTGATTTCCGGACGACGCAGCAATTGAGCCAGCTCGATGACATCTGTCAGTTCAGGAGAGCCTGCGTTGCGCAAAACCTCTTGGACATGTGCCATTTCAGGGCGTACGCGCGTGTTTGCCACACGTTCTTTTTCTTGCTCGATCAGCTCGCGTTTTTGATTAAATCGATTGTAGCGCTCTTCGCTAATCAGACCAATTTCGCGGCCGATATCCGTCAGGCGCAAGTCCGCATTGTCATGACGCAACAACAAGCGATATTCTGCACGAGAAGTAAGCAAACGATAAGGCTCATGCGTTCCTTTAGTAACAAGGTCGTCAATCAAGACACCGATGTAGGCTTCTTCTCGTCCCAAAATAACTGGTGGTTTCTCTTGAACGCGGCGTGCTGCGTTAATCCCTGCCATGAGACCTTGACCCGCTGCTTCTTCATAGCCAGAGGTACCATTGATTTGTCCTGCTGTGAACAAGCCAGGCAAGGTTTTGGTTTCCAAAGAAGGCCAGAGCTGCGTCGGCACGATCGAATCATACTCAATCGCATAGCCAGGGCGCATCATTTTGACTTCTTCCATTCCAGCCATGGAGCGCAGCATGGAAAGCTGAACATCTTCCGGTAAGCTGGTCGACAAGCCCTGTACATACATTTCTTCGGTATTGCGTCCTTCTGGCTCCAAGAAAATTTGGTGACGCGGCTTATCGTTAAAACGAACTACTTTATCTTCAATCGAAGGGCAATAACGCGGACCCGTTCCTTCGATCATTCCCGAATACATAGGTGCTCGATGCAGATTGTTATTAATGAGTCCATGCGTTTCTTCATTTGTATATGTCAGCCAGCAAGGAAGCTGGTCCATAATAAATTCCGTTGTTTCATAAGAAAAAGCGCGCGGTACCGGATCACCAGGCTGAATCTCCATTTTGGAGAAATCCACACTGCTGCTATGAACACGTGGAGGCGTCCCCGTCTTGAAGCGTGTCATTTCAAAACCGAGTTCCTTCAAATGATGTGCCAGACGAATGGACGGACGCATGTTGTTCGGTCCACTTTCGTATTGGAGATCTCCGAGGATGATCTTTCCGCGCAAATAGGTTCCGGTCGTCAATACAACGGATTTGGCCATGTATCGCGCCCCAGTTTGCGTAATAACCCCTTCACAGACTCCATCGTTCACGATCAGCTCTTCCACCATCGCTTGACGCAGGATCAAATTCGGAGTATTTTCAATCGTTTTCTTCATTTCATGCTGATACGCAAATTTGTCTGCTTGTGCGCGCAAGGCATGCACAGCAGGTCCTTTACCTGTATTCAGCATCCGCATTTGGATATGGGTTTTGTCGGTATTGCGTCCCATCTCTCCACCAAGCGCGTCCAATTCGCGTACAACGTGTCCTTTTGCAGGACCACCTACGGAAGGATTACATGGCATGTACGCCACAGCATCCAGGTTGATCGTCAACAGTAATGTACTGCAGCCCATACGCGCAGCCGCCAATGCCGCTTCCGCACCGGCATGACCCGCACCAATGACAATGACGTCAAACGAGCCCGCTTCATATGCAGGTACAACGTTCATTTTTTGTCCTCCTCTTCCTCTATCACTTACCCAGACAGAACTGGGAGAAAATCTGATCAATCAAATCTTCGCCGACGCTTTCTCCGATGACTTCTCCAAGCAGCTCCCACGACTTTTTAATGTCGATCTGAATCATGTCTACTGGCATTAAATCATCGATTCCACCCAGCGCTTCATCTATGGCTCGTTCTGCCTGACGAAGCAGTTGAATATGTCTGGCGTTACTCACGTAGGTCAGGTCATCCTGCTGCACACGGCCACTGAAGAAAATCTCCCCAATAGCCTGCTCCAGAAGATCGATCCCCGTCTCCTCACGCGCAGACGTCATAATCAACGGCTGCTGAGGGAAATGACGCTTGATCTCTTCCAAATCCACTTTTTGCGGCAAGTCGAATTTATTAATAATCACAATCACATGGAACCCTTTTGCCGCTTCAAAAATCGCGTAATCATCAGCGGAGAGAGGCTCGTTGTAGTTGATCACGAGCAACACGAGGTCAGCCTTTTGCAACAGCTGTCTGGACTTCTCTACCCCGATTTTCTCCACGATGTCCTCTGTATCGCGAATTCCTGCGGTATCGATGAGTCGCAAAGGAACCCCGCGCACATTGACATACTCTTCGATGACATCGCGTGTCGTTCCCGCAACGTCAGTCACAATCGCCTTTTCCTCTTGGACCAGACTATTTAATAGAGAGGATTTCCCTACATTTGGACGTCCAATAATCGCGGTCGACAAGCCTTCACGCAAAATTTTTCCTTGCTGTGCGGTCTGCAACAGTCGTTGGATTTCACTTTTAACCTCCAGGCACTTTCCTCGCAAGAAATTTTGTGTAAACTCCTCAACGTCATGCTCTGGATAGTCCAGTGTTACTTCTATATGGGCCATCGCTTCAATTAAGTTTTGGCGCAGCTGCCGAATGAGCCTGGACAGCTTCCCTTCTACTTGATTCAATGCGACCTTCATCGCTCTGTCTGTTTTCGCCCGGATCAAATCAATGACGGCCTCGGCCTGAGACAAATCGACACGTCCGTTTAAGAACGCACGCTTTGTGAACTCCCCCGGCTCCGCCAATCTTGCTCCATTATCCAAGATTAACTCCAGAACCTTTTCAACGGAAACGATTCCTCCGTGACAATTTACCTCAACTACATCCTCCCTCGTAAATGTACGGGGAGCCTTCATTACGGAAACCAGTACCTCTTCCACTCGTTCACCTGTGTTTGGCTCATACAAGTGCCCATAATGGATCGTATGGCTGTCCACAGTGGACAACCGCTGCTTTCCTTTATATATCTTATCCACAACTTCGATTGCTTCCGTACCGCTTACTCGGATCACGGCAATACCGCCTTCACCCATCGGTGTTGCGACCGCCGCTATTGTATCGAATTTCATGCTGTTCACCTCAAGCTTTCCACTCTTACAAGTCAGCCACTAACTTACTAGCATAACAGATCGTCTAGAAAAATTCCAAAAGAAAGTGCAGCCAATCCATCTGGCTAAACACCCAATAGGAAATAGCAACCCTTTCTCCAAGGTTGCTGTCCATTTTGGTTATCCACAGTATAATCATTTTCGCAAATCCTCAACCATTTGGTCAATTATCCACAGTGGACAACTTTTTGAAGAGATTGTTCAAAATGTCGTCGCTTGCTCACTTAAATTCAGGCAAAAAAAAGAAGCCTAGCGAGAGGCTTCTTTCGGTGCAATCACGATATAACGATTTGGCTCGTCTCCTTCACTGAAGGTAACCACATCCGCTCTCTTTTGCAAGAAGGCGTGGATTACTTTCCGTTCAGCAGCAGACATTGGTTCCAGACGTACATCCCGTTTGGTCGATAACGCTTTTTTCGCCACACGATCTGCGAGCTGCTCCAATGTTTCCTTGCGACGCAGCCTGTAATTTTCGGCATCCAGAGTGATACGTACATGTTTGTCCGCATGACGGTTCGCTACGACGTTTACGAGATACTGTAATGAATCAAGAGTTTGCCCCCTGCGGCCAATAATGATTCCCAGATTGGTTCCCTGGATGTCAAACAGCATGCCCTCTTCATTTGTACGCGTCTCCACTTTGGCATTCACCTTCATGTTCGACAAAACGTCTTGAAGAAAGTCACGTCCCTGTGCAACCGGATCAAAGTGAAATTCTACTTGCACTTTAGCGTCCTTTGCCCCAATCAGTCCAAACAATCCTCTGCTTGGTTCCTCTAGAACTTGGATCGTTGCCCGCTCACGCGGCACTCCCAATTCCAGCAAAGCTTTTTGCACAGCATCGTCGATCGTTTTTGCCGTAGCTACCACCTTTTTCACTTGGAGGCTCCCCCCTTAGGAGTAGGCATATTACCTTTATCACGATACAGGAAGTAAGTTTGTACAATGGTAAACAGGTTACCGTATACCCAGTACAGAGACAGCGCTGATGGCAATGTGACGGCAATCGCCAAAATCATCAGTGGCATCATGATGATCATCATTTGCATTTGTGGATTTCCTTGATTGGCTTGACCCATCATCTTGGACTGCAGGTACGTCGTAATCGCAGCAATGATTGGCAAGATGTAGTACGGGTCTTTTTCTCCCAACGTCAACCACAAGAAGGTTTGTGAGTTAATTTCGGTCGTACGGATGATCGCATGGTAGAAAGCGATCAAAATCGGCATTTGTACCAACATTGGCAAGCATCCAGCCAACGGATTGACACCGCTCTTCTGGAACATAGCCATTGTTTCCGCTTGCGCTTTTTGTGGATCATTTTTGTACTTGTCACGGATCTTTTGCATCTCCGGTTGAATCTCTTGCATTTTCTTGGAGCTCTTGATTTGCTTGACCATCAATGGAAGCACAATGATTCGAATGATAATCGTTGCAACCAGGATACCCAGACCGTAGTTGTTTCCGAGTATCAATGCGCTCTCTTTAATTAGCCAGGACAATGGATAGACAAAATACTTGTCCCAAATGCCGGTTGCGTCAGGGCCAATTGGTGCAGCAGCTTGGGGGTTACAGCCCGACAAAACTAGAACCAGCATAGTCAGCATAAGAATGCTGAGTGTACGTCTACTCAAGGGTGATCCTCCTTTTCCCCGCTTCAATTGAGGTAATCTTATTTGTGCTGATCCGGGACTGGATCATACCCGCCCGGGTGGAACGGATGGCATTTCAAGATGCGACGAAGGGCCAACCAGCCTCCCCACCACGCTCCAAATCGACGAATCGACTCGATGGCGTAGTGAGAACAGGTGGGCGCAAATCTGCATGAAGGTGGTTTATACGGAGAAATCATCAGTTGGTATCCCCGAATCAACCAAACCATGATCTTCACCATCATCGTTTCACCCTCTTTTTCCATCTCTTTTTCCATTATGTACGGGTGCCTGTTTGATCACTTTGGCTCGCTTCATCACATGTAACAGAGTTTGCTCAATGGCTTCAAGCGTCATCGCTTCCACACCCGGACGGGCGATGATGACGAGATCGAGACCGACTGGAATATCAGACTCCATTCGAGCTACTGCTTCGCGTATAAGCCGCTTGACTCTATTGCGGACAACAGCATTGCCAATTTTTTTACTGACGGAAATTCCAGCGCGAAAAGCCGCTTGTCCCTCTTGCTTTGCTGAATACAAGACAAACTGCTTATTAGCAGCAGAACTTCCTCGTTGAAACACAGCTTGGAATTGCTCATTTTTTTTGAGCCGGTGTGAACGATGCAAAGGTAAACAACCCCTAACATCACAATTATAGTAGAAAACGTACACAGCATCTACCAGTATATCCTTGTTTCGTCCACTTTTTTCCCCCAAGTATACTCGGTTTAGAACAAAATCAAAAATTCAGCGAAAAAATATAGGCTATCAGCCAACTTTTGCGATGATTTCTGCACTGGCATGGCGCAAGTCAGAGAGCAATTGATCATCCGCTTGGAAAAATCCCAATTTTGGAAGGGACAAGGAAATCTTGGTAGGCAGATCCGCCCAATGATTCTCCAGCCATTCATCAGAATCGACGCTATGATATAACCAGATCGCCTCTGAAAATAATAAAAACCTGGCCATATCAAGCTGATTTGTCTCCTGCAATCTCTGAACCTTCCTCTTAATTAACCAATCATTTTCAGCCGCCAGCGCAAACTCTATCCCCTCATTTATTGACCGTAGATGAGCGCGATAGTCCGCCAATGGCATGAGTGCATCCTGTACATCTTGATTACTCCGGTATGTCTCCTGAAAAAAGCCATCCATACCATCCGAACGTCTTGCTTTCTGAACCAACTGATACAACTGTGCATCACTCAATGAATGCCCCTGGAAAAAGGCACACATTTGCAGCGCACCGATCCATCCTGCCCATGCAGCCAAATAAGCGGAGTAAGGAAAGCCTTCTATTAAGGCAGCCTGAGCTTCTTCGTGGAACGAATCTACCTCCGCTTTTGCCTGTGCGAACATTTTCGCTTTTCCAGTCGGGGAATCCATATAGGCACACATGTCATTCATCCATGAAGTGAAACGATCCTCTGGGTCTAGAACAACCTTTGCTTCTTTTAAGTAACGCCACGCCCACGGATTCTCGTATACTTCTTCATCTGTAGGAGCAGATTGGACCTGCAACTGTATCACATACCCTTTAAACAGACGATTTTCGCAGGAAGGATCTCTTTCTCCCTCCACAAAGATGTGTAAATCGAGGTCGCTGTATGCGTCCGCTTCTCCCCTCCCGACAGATCCACCAGCATAGGCACATACCAAGCTGGCTAGAGGCCATTCATCAAGGAACTCGCGCGCCAACGATACAAAAAAGTCGGTTACGTCCTTGCTTTGCTCCATCGGCCTCCTCCTGTCTCTTCAATAAATAGTAGGATTTTCGGTAGCTAGGTAACGATTATCCCTCAAAAGGTTTCCACATCGGAGAAAGCCTTCCTCTTTCTATAAGAACGAATTTTCAGACACATATAGACAAACAAAAAGGCCACTGAAAGTGTGGCCTAAGCGGAAAGAACTTTTCTACCTCTTTGACGACGAGCAGCCAAAATTTTACGGCCATTTTTCGTGCTCATGCGCTTACGGAATCCATGATCCTTTTTGCGCTTGCGGTTGTTAGGATTGAAAGATGGTTTCATTACGTATACACCTCCGTCTTGCAAAGACATTCTTTTGCATTATAAGAACATATGCCTAAAAAGTCAAGCGACAGTGGAATTTCATTACCAAGGCAAATATCCCCATAAAACTATTTCCCAGATCTGTGGATATCATTTTATCCACAAAAACAGCTTTCGACAAGTTTATCTACAGCTTGTACACAAAATATAGGGATGTGAATATGTGGCGAGTACCAGAAGTTGTGTTTGTGGATAAGTATGAAAAAACCATTGATACCACGCTTTATATCTGTTATTATGTTTTTGTTTTGAAGCGTGAATAACTCCGATACGTAAATCGGTTTTTCCACAGGGTGTGGATAAGTTTGTGGACAGATTCTTTCCTATGTGTATGTCGTTACTCACAGGATTGAGGATAACCGTCTGCTTTTTTTCACTTCTACGAGCGGAATCCCTATATTTCGACTTTTTTTATCCACAGTCGCTTCAAACGGCTGTGTTGACAATTAGGTCACGACATAGCAGGTTTTTGCACTTTTTCTCGATCATTATGGATCGGTGTTTCATCAATTTTTCGGATGGTCCAGAGGGAGGGATTCTGGTTGGATGCAGCGATTAGCGAACTATGGCGCAAAGTACTCGCCAAGATAGAAAAATCGCTAAGCAAACCCAGTTTTGATACCTGGCTGAAGGCGACAAAGGCAACTACATTAGAAGAGGATGCACTGATCGTCGTCGCACCAAACGACTTTGCTCGTGATTGGCTAGAAACCAGGTACGCACAACTGATTACCGATACACTATATGAAGTGACGGGTATCAATATGAAAGTAAAGTTCGTCGCGATGCAAAATCCTGATGGGGCTTTTGCCGACGAACAACCTGCCCCACGGGTGAAAATGAGCGAACCGCCAACAGTCGCGGATGACCAGCCACCCAGTATCTTAAATCCCAAATACACCTTTGACACGTTTGTCATCGGCTCAGGGAATCGATTTGCTCACGCCGCATCGCTTGCGGTTGCTGAAGCTCCTGCGAAAGCTTACAATCCCCTCTTCATTTATGGAGGAGTCGGACTTGGCAAAACCCACTTAATGCATGCAATTGGCCATTATGTCATTCAGCACAACCCATCGGCGAAAGTGGTCTATTTGTCGTCTGAGAAATTCACCAATGAATTCATCAACTCTATTCGTGACAACAAAGCCGTCGAATTCCGCAATAAATACCGTAGTGTTGACGTTCTTTTAATTGATGACATTCAGTTTTTGGCAGGCAAAGAATCGACACAAGAAGAGTTTTTCCATACGTTCAATGCCTTGCATGAAGAAAGCAAACAAATCATCATCTCCTCCGATCGACCTCCTAAGGAGATCCCGACACTGGAGGATCGCCTCCGCTCACGCTTCGAATGGGGACTGATTACTGATATTCAGCCGCCAGACCTCGAAACGCGGATTGCGATTTTGCGCAAAAAGGCGAAAGCAGAAAATCTCGATATCCCTAATGAGGTAATGGCGTACATCGCCAACCAGATCGACAGCAACATCCGCGAGCTGGAAGGCGCACTGATTCGTGTCGTTGCCTACTCCTCCTTGATTAATCGCGATATCGACACGCAGCTGGCAGCGGAAGCATTGAAAGATATTATTCCTTCCTCCCGCCCGCGCGTGATTACCATTATCGACATCCAACGAATCGTCGGAGAAGCGTTCAGCCTGAAACTAGAAGATTTCAAGGCGAAAAAACGGACAAAAACCGTCGCTTTCCCACGTCAGATTGCGATGTATCTCTCTAGAGAGCTGACAGATGCCTCCTTGCCGAAAATCGGTGATGAATTTGGCGGCCGTGACCATACGACAGTCATCCATGCCCATGAGAAAATCTCTCGTGCACTGGCAAATGACCCTCATATGCAAACAACCATTCAGTCGCTCATTGAAAAGTTAAAAGCAAACCATTAAACCTGTGCATAACGCAAAAAGCCTATACACAACTTACCCACATGTGTATAGGCTCTCTTTTACGTGTTGAGTCCACATATCCACAAATCCACAGGCCCTATTACTACTTCTGTTAAAAAGATCTATCCTAATAAGTTATGATAAAGGCGCAGCCATTATGCAGATTCCAACCAAAAATAATGGCGCCGGAGAGGGAGGCTCACGTCGATGCATATTACCGTTCAGCGTGAAAAGCTGTCGAACGCCGTATCGCATGTTAGCAAAGCTGTTTCTAGTAGAACTACGATTCCAATTTTGACCGGGATTAAAATCAAAACCGACGATGAAGGTTTGACACTGACAGCAAGCGATTCTGATGTGTCTATTGAAGTTCAGATCCCGATGGAAGAAGCCGGAGAATGGGGAGTAACCGTACATCAGCCTGGTAGCATTGTGTTGACTGCACGTATTTTCAGCGAAATCGTGCGCAAGCTGCCAAGCAATGAAATCGATATTCAAGTTGATGATCGTCTCGTAACCCAAATTCGTTCCGGACAAGCTGAGTTCACCATTAACGGAATGGATGCCAATGAATATCCACAGCTACCGCATCTGGAAGAAGATAAAGTCTTCAGTGTTCCCTGTGATTTACTGAAGGCAATGATTCGCCAGACTGTTTTTGGTGTCTCTACTTCCGAAATGCGTCCGATCTTGACCGGTTTGATGTGGTCGCTTGATCAAGGCAAATTGCGTTTTGTGGCAACTGACAGCCATCGCTTGGCTAGCCGTACCGCAATGGTCGAATGCCCAGAAGATCTTTCTTTCCATAACGTGGTTGTTCCGGGTAAAAGCTGCAATGAATTGGTAAAAATATTAGATGACGACCAAAATCTCGCGGATATCGTTGTTGCGGACAATCAAATTTTGGTGAAGTCTAAGCATATCCTGTTCTATTCCCGTCTCTTGGAAGGAACCTATCCGGACACGACCAGAATTATTCCACAAGGAAGCAAAACGGAGATCACCGTTAGCACAAAGGAGTTTTTGCAATCCATCGAGCGTGCTTCCTTGTTGAGCCGCGAAGGCAAATCGAACGTAGTCAAGCTCGTTACATTGCCTGATGGAACCGTCGAAATTACGTCCAATGCACCTGAGATCGGGAAAGTAACGGATATTTTGATGCCAAAAGCAATGAATGGCGAAGAATTGAAAATTTCCTTCAACGCCAAATACATGATCGATGCGCTGCGTGCAATCGATAGCGCGGAAATCAAAGCGAGCTTTAGCGGCCCAATGAGTCCATTTGTGATTCGTCCGACCGATCATGATTGGATGCTCCATCTGATTTTGCCGGTTCGTACGTACTAATTTGTTTTTACGTAAAAGAAAGGAGCCAAGCCATGCGTGAGGTTTCCATTAGCACAGACTATATTGCACTCGGCCAATTTTTGAAGTTGGCTGAAATCATTGACACGGGGGGAATGGCCAAAGCTTTTTTGGCTGAGGTTCCGATCCAGATCAATGGAGAGCTGGACAACAGACGAGGACGCAAGCTATATCCTGGCGATGAAGTGGCGATTGAAGGCTTTGGTCGCTATCAAGTGGTACGCCCCTGAGAGGAGAGCGTGATTCTTGTTTCTCAAGAACCTGTCGCTAACCAATTATCGCAACTACGATACGATGTCCCTGTCGTTTGACGGTCCCATCCAGTTGTTTATTGGCAACAACGCTCAAGGGAAAACGAATGCTCTCGAATCGATCTATGTTTTGGCACTCGCCAAATCCCACCGAACGCCCCGCGACAAGGAGCTTATTTCCTGGGATGCCGATTATGCCACGATCCGTAGCGATGTTCTTCGTCGCTACGGTTCTGTTCGTTTAGAGCTGCAGTTGACAACCAAGGGAAAGCGGGCCAAAATCAACGGAATGGAACAGCAGAAGCTGAGTGCCTATGTGGGGGCATTGAATGTCGTCATGTTTGCACCCGAGGATCTTTCCATTGTCAAAGGCGCACCTGCCCAGCGCAGACGCTTCATCGATATGGAAATCGGTCAGGTTTCACCTACGTATCTTTATTATTTGAGCAATTACAACAAAGTGCTGGCCCAGCGAAATCAGCTTTTAAAGGATTTGGCCATGAAAAAAAGTAACTCGCTGGAAATGCTGGCAATTTGGAATACCCAATTAGCCGATTTAGCGGTAAAATTGTTACGGAAGCGTTTTGAGTTCATTCGGAAGCTGGAGACGTGGGCACAGGAAATCCACACCGGCATCACCGATGGCAAGGAAAGACTTTCTTTGCATTACGTTAACTCATCTCCCGTTACAGAAGAGATGACGATAGATCAGGCTGTAGATAAAATGCTTGCTGCCTACGAAGAGGTTCGCGACCGGGAAATCATGCGGGGGAGCACCCTTATTGGGCCACACCGTGATGATTTTTCACTTAAAGTGAACAACATGGATGTGCAAACGTATGGTTCCCAGGGACAGCAACGTACCAGTGCGCTGTCCATTAAATTAGCCGAAATTGAGCTGATTAAAGAAGAGGTGGGAGAATATCCCGTTCTGTTGTTGGATGATGTCTTGTCAGAGTTGGATGAACATCGGCAAACATTGCTGCTCGAAACCATTCAGGATCGAGTACAGACGTTTGTAAGTACCACAGGTGTGGAAGGCTTAAAGCATCAGGTTCTCCAGCAAGCCTCTCGTTTTTACGTGAGGGAAGGGAAAATCTCCGGAGAAAGGTAGGGGAAGACAGGGATGTTTATTCACATTGGTGGAGATACTGTGGTGAGCACGAAGGAAGTCATTTCCATTCTTGATCATCAGACTGTGAAATCCTCAAAAATCAATAAAGCGTTCTTACTCGAAAAAAGTAAGACGGTTGTTGACCATAGCGAGGAAGAAACGAAGTCTTATGTAATCACCCAGAACGCCATTTACTGTTCACCTATTTCTTCTCTGACGCTGAAGCGACGCGCTCAGTTCGTGGACAGCTTGGATCAGTTTCCCTTTGTACAAGCTGAAGTGGAGGAGTTGACAGAGTAGTGGATCAAGTGACGACGAAAGATACAAACTACGATGCGAGTCAGATTCAGGTACTGGAAGGGTTAGAGGCAGTTCGGAAACGTCCCGGCATGTACATCGGGTCGACCAGCAGCCGAGGTTTGCATCACCTGGTATGGGAAATTGTCGACAATGCCATTGACGAGGCGTTAGCCGGTTATTGCGACGAGATCTTGGTGGTCATTCATCCAGACAACTCCGTATCTGTAACCGATAACGGTCGAGGAATCCCGACTGGCATTCATGAAAAGACCGGAAAATCTACTGTTGAAACCGTTTTGACTGTATTGCACGCCGGTGGTAAATTCGGCGGTGGCGGATACAAAGTGTCCGGCGGTCTTCACGGGGTAGGTAGCTCGGTAGTGAACGCGCTATCCGAATGGATGGAAGTCGAGGTTAAACAAAATAATCAGGTATACTACATGCGCTTTAAAGTAGGCGCACCGGATGCCGATCTTGCTGTTGTGGGCGAGACCGAAGAGACGGGAACAAAAGTTACCTTCAAGCCTGACCCGACTATTTTTACCGAAACAACGGTATTTGAATACGAGATTTTGCAAAAACGTATTCGCGAGCTGGCGTTCCTTAACAAAGGATTGCGCATCACGCTGAAAGATGCGCGTCCAGATCATGAGAAGGAAGAATCCTTCCACTACGAGGGCGGTATCATCCAGTTCGTAGAATACTTGAATAAAAACCGGGAAGCCCTGCATGACGATGTGATTTATTGCGAAGGAGAAAAAGAAGGTCTTGTCGTGGAGGTTGCCCTTCAGTACAACGACAGCTATGTGAGCAACATCTACTCTTTTGCCAATAACATCAACACGCATGAGGGTGGTACTCACGAAACCGGATTTAAAACAGCTCTTACCCGTGTTATCAACGACTATAGCCGCAAGTTTAACTTCCTGAAGGAAAAGGATCCGAATCTTTCCGGGGACGATGTGCGCGAAGGCATTACCGCGATTATCTCCGTAAAAATTCAAGAGCCTCAGTTCGAAGGACAAACAAAAACGAAGCTGGGCAACTCGGAAGCGCGTAGCATTACCGAGTCAGTCTTCGGTGACCGTTTTAACACCTTCATGGAAGAAAACCCGGGTGTAGCCAAAAAAGTTGTGGAAAAAGCGCTCATGGCTTCTCGTGCCCGTGAGGCAGCTCGTAAAGCACGTGAAATGACTCGTCGCAAGAGTGCGCTGGAAGTAAGTGCTTTGCCGGGTAAACTGGCGGACTGCTCTTCCAAGGACGCATCCGAATCTGAACTGTTCATTGTAGAGGGTGACTCTGCGGGCGGTTCTGCGAAGATGGGACGCGATCGTCATTTCCAAGCCATTCTTCCTCTTCGCGGGAAGGTATTGAACGTAGAAAAAGCACGTCTGGACAAAATTCTCGGGAATAACGAGATCCGTGCCATTATTACGGCTTTGGGAACGGGTGTTGGCGAAGACTTTGATATTTCAAAGGCACGCTACCACAAAGTCGTCATTATGACGGACGCCGACGTTGACGGATCGCATATTCGTACGCTTCTGCTGACGTTCTTCTTCCGCTACATGAAACAGTTGATTGAAGCGGGGTATATTTATATTGCGCAGCCGCCTCTTTTCAGCATCAAGCAAGGGAAGACGTTGCATTATGCTTATACCGACAAGCAACGTGATCAAGTACTCGCCACCTTGAAGGCTCAACCGAAGCCTAACGTCCAACGCTATAAAGGACTAGGCGAGATGAACGCGGATCAATTGTGGGAGACTACGATGGACCCAGAAGTTCGTACACTGCTTCAGGTAGATCTCGAGGATGCTATGGATGCCGATATGGTGTTTGAGACACTGATGGGAGACGAAGTAGAGCCTCGCAGGGAGTTTATTGAGCAATACGCGGCAAACGTACGCGATCTTGATATCTAAGTTGGAACGAAGAAAAAGCTTGTCCTTTACCGGGCAAGCTTTTTCTTAATGAAAATATAAAAACATATTTGAAATATAGTATGAACATGACTTATAATAGATTTTGCTTTTGGTAAGTTCGTTTCACAGAAAAAGTTCACTCACGCAATAAAAAAAATCAAAAATTCTATTGCAATGAATTAAAAAGTATGCTAGATTTAAGTTCCGGAAATAATTATGGGCCTATAGCTCAGTTGGTTAGAGCGCACGCCTGATAAGCGTGAGGTCGGCTGTTCGAGTCAGCCTAGGCCCACCACTTACATAGCTGATATGACAACCTGTGTCATGAAAGCGCTAGAATGGGGCTGTAGCTCAGTTGGGAGAGCGCCTGCCTTGCAAGCAGGAGGTCATCGGT